>NZ_JBFAKM010000050.1:0-43918 GCF_040655695.1 Polymorphospora sp. NPDC050346
CTGCTGGAACTGGTGAGAAGAGCGGAGTGATGGGAGACTGTCACGCTCCGTTCCGTGGGAGCCCAGGGCTGCGACGCCCTGGGCCACCCGACCCTCGACTGCCGACTGCCGACTGCCGACTGTCGGGGTGGTCCTGTGTGGACTTCGGCGTGTCGGTGCTCGACATGGATGCGGCCACCGTCTGATGATCTTCCGGTTCCTGGCAGAACATGAAGAGCAAGGACGGTGGCCGTGGCCACGATTCTGGACTACCTGGGCGTGCTGTTACCAACCGACCCCCCGCCGGGCGGGCCAGCGGACCCGGCGGTGGTCCTCGCCGACTTCCGGCGGGATCTCTACGCGTGCCTGACCGCTCGGGCGGACGCGTTGTTCGAGCTCGCGGACGCGGTCCTATGTGCTGACGGGCCGATGACCAGCCTGGTCGGATTGCCGTTGGTGGCCGAGTACCGGCGTGGTCACGGCGCCCTGTACGACGGGTTGAACGCCGGCCGGATCGACCTTGCCCGACTGCGGACCAGCCTTGCCAGGCTGCCGCTGCCACGTGCCACCGACGGTCGGATCGTCCTGGCGGTCGATGTCAGCAACTGGCTGCGCCCGGACGCGTCCACCTCGTCCGACCGGCTGTTCTGCCACACCTACGGCCGGGCCAGGAACCAGGCCCAGATGATCCCCGGATGGCCGTACTCATTTGTCGCCGCCCTGGAACCCGGCCGCACATCGTGGACCGCGATCCTGGACGCGCAACGGCTGGGACCGGCCGACGACGCCACCGCCGTGACCGCCGACCAACTCCGCGACGTCGTCGACCGGCTCGTCACCGCAGGCCACTGGCGCCACGGCGACCCACCGATCCTGATCGTCGCCGACACCGGCTACGACATAACCCGACTCGCCCACGTCCTGGCCGACCTACCCGTGCAACTACTCGGCCGCCTACGCGCCGACCGGGTACTACGACTACCGAAACCGCCCCGACCACCCGCGACGGTCGGTCGTCCGCCCAAACACGGGCCCGAGTTCCGCCTCAACACCCCACACACCTGGCCCACCCCGCAACACCACACCACCACCGACACCAGCCGCTACGGCACCGCCAACATCCAAAGCTGGAACCGACTCCACCCACGCCTGACCCGCCGCACCAGCTGGATCGACCACGACGGTGACCTGCCCGTCATCGAGGGCACCCTGATCCGCCTCCAGGTCGACCACCTGCCCGGCGACCGCGACCCGAAACCCGTCTGGCTGTGGTGCTCCACCACCGACGCGACCACCGCCGACATCGACCGCTGGTGGCAGGCGTTCCTACGCCGCTTCGACCTGGAACACACCTTCCGCCTGTTCAAGCAGACCCTGGGCTGGACCCGCCCCAAGATCCGCACCCCACAAGCAGCCGACCGCTGGACCTGGCTGATCATCACCGCCCACACCCAACTCCGCCTCGCCCGCACCCTCACCACAGACCTACGCCGCCCCTGGGAACGACCCGCCCCACCCGGCCGACTCACCCCCGCCCGCGTCCGCCGAGGCTTTCGGAACATCCGCACCAAAAGCGCTCTACCAGCCGGCGCACCGAAACCCACACGACCGGGCCCCGGACGTCCGCCAGGCACACCGAACCACCGACACGCACCCCGCCACGACGTCGGGAAAACCGCCGTCCGCGACCTGAGCATCACCGCCCGCAAACAACGCGCAGGTTAAAGAACAAGCATTAGAGGTTCGAGTCCCCTCGGCTCTGCGAAAGATCCTCGAACTTGATCGAGGTTTGTCGGGTCGGTTCGGGTATCCGTTCACTCCAGCCGTGCTCGTACCAGGGATCGCGGCTCACGTCCGGCGAACAGCCAGCCGAGGGCTGCGGCGACCGACGGGACGCCGACAGCGATCACGAGCAGTTCCACGAGCGGCACGCGCGCCAGCTCGTTGAGCTGGTCGCGGGATGAGCCCGCCACGATGACGGTGTACGCGGCACCGATGCCCAGGATCCCGCCCAGCAGTGCGAGCCCGCCGGCCGTTGTCGAGGTGAGCCTGCGCCGGATGCGACCCGTCGCGCCCGTCGCGGTGAGCGTGCGCAGGTCGGCTGCCGCCTCGGCCCGGATCAGCCCGACGGTCATGGCAAGGATCGCGAGCGCGAGTACGGCTCCGGCCGTTGTCGCGATCGCGCGCAGTGCCAGGAGTCCAGCGCTCTTGTCGCGGTCCTCGATGACCAGGCCCGCGTCGAGCGCGAGTTCCCGTGCTCCGGCGAGCTGCGTCGCGGTCAACGGCCGGGGGTTCTCGACCAGCCAGCCGGTCCGCACTGGTTGCCAGTTGTTGCGGTGCAGCGCCGCCGGTGTGAGGAGCGTCTTCGGAAGCGACTCGAACTGCGGGGTCGGCAGCCGCTGGGTGGCCGCCCGGGGAAAGGACCGCGCGGTCTCGCCAGACTCGGCCGGCAGCAACAGGTCCGAGTCGGGCTGCGTGGTCAGCACGTCCGTTGCCTCTCCGATGCTGGCGGGGTCGACGCCGTAGTACCGCAGGATCTCAGGTGTGGCGACCAACGGTGCCTGCCGCGAACCGGAGCCCGGGTCGGTCTGCGGGCCGACATCGACCGGCAGCCGCCCGGTCCCTCCGCCGTCGGCATCCGCCTGCGGAATCTCGATTGGGTCTATCGCGACTGCGAGTGGGATGACGGTCGGGTTGGTGAGCGTGGCGGTGTACCGCCTGACCTGGGCCTCGATCGCGGTCAGCTGATCCGGTGTGCGGTCGGGAACGCGTAGGCCGGGGACGTCGATCCAGATGAGAAGCTGACGGTCGGAGAGGTTGCTCTCGGCGGTGGTCTGCTCGACGACGTTCGCCGCGAGCACGATCCCGGTCGGGATCGCGAGCGCCACGCTGATCGCGGCCAGCGCGGCGCTCGACCGGGCCTGATGGCGGGCGAGGTCACGTAAGGCTAGTCGGGCAGCGACCGGGAGCCGGGCGCCGACGGCGGCGAGCACCCGGACCGCGAGCGGGGCGACGAACAGAAGTGCGAATCCGATCGCCAGCGTGCCAGCGACGACCAGCGCCAGATCGGCGATCTCCAGCTCGTTGTCACCCGCCGCGTTGTTGCGTTGGGCGAGCCGCAGCGACCCGACGCCCAGCACGAGGAGCACGACGGCGGCCACCGCCGAGCGGCGTGCCCGCTTGGGCCGTGGCGGGCGCGAGGACAGGGCAAGTGTTATCGGTACCCGGGCAGCGGTGCGCGCCGGCCACCAGGCCGCGGCGGTCGCCGTCAGGAGAGTCAGCAGTACGACGGCGACGATCTGCCACCACGGTAGGTCCAGCCGGTCGATGCGGTGTCCCGCCGCCGTTTCGAACCGTGGCGTCACGGCGAACCACATCAGGACGCCTGCGACGGTGCCGACCGCCGACGCCGCGGCACCGACCGCGGCACCGTGGGCCAGCAGCACGAGACGGAGGTGTCGTAGAGTCGCCCCGACTGCGGCGAGCAGGCCGAGCTGGCGCAACCGGCGGTGCGCGATGGCGGCGAAGCCGGCCGTCGCGATGAGGCAGATGAGCAGCATGCTCACCGCGAAGACGCTGAACACACCGGCGGCGGCCTCGACCCACGCGTGCGTGGGGCGCAACTCGTACACGGGCTGGCCGTGCTGCGCGCGGTATTCCGCGAACCGTGCCGGATCGGCGGCGGTGAGCACCGTGATCACCTCCGATGGTTCGGGCTGTGCCGGCGCGACGAGGATGAACTCCGCGCGCAGATCGCCGGGGTTCTCGACCAGGCCGACCACTGTCCAGGTGCGCCCGTCGAGCGTCAGCACGTCGCCGACGCGTACCCGCAGGTCTGCCGCTATCTCGTCGGTGAGCGCCGCCTCGCCGGCCGCGGTCGGGTAGCGACCCGTCAGCAGCTTTAGCATCGGCTCGCTGTACGGTCCGTGTGGATCCTGCGCCCGTAGCTCGACGGTGTCCGCCGAAGCCGGGGCCGGCAGGTACCGGTGCCCGATCACGTCGATCGTGCCGAACCACTCGCGTGCCTGCGCGATCTGTGGATCCGGTGACCGATCGTCGTCGGCGTACAGCGTGAACCGCTGGCTGGCGTCACCGAACCTGGCGGTGCCCGGCGGTGTCAGGTGGTAGCCGGCCGACACGCCCACGACGGCTGCCGTGACGGCGACGGTCAGGAGCGTCAGCACCATGATCTGCTGGCGCCACTCGCGGCGGAACAGCCGCCACGCCCAGCGGACCACCGCGCGCCGGGCCGGCAGGCCGCCGTTACGGCTCACGGGTTCGCTCCCGGTGCCAGGAGGGATTCCGGGCCACGGCTCGGTACCGTCTGGTCGACGACCCGGCCGTCCCGCAGGAACACCACGCGGTCGGCCCAGGAAGCCATCTGGGCGTCGTGGGTCACCACCACGCCGGCCACGCCATCGTGGCTGGCCAGGCGGAGCATGCGCATCACCGTCTCGCCGCTCAACGAGTCGAGCGCGCCGGTGGGTTCGTCAGCCAGCAGCAACCGCCGTTCACCGACGACGGCCCGCGCGATCGCCACCCGTTGGCTCTCGCCGCCGGACAGCTCGTCCGGAAAGCGGGTGGCCCGCTCGGTCAGGCCGAGCTTTGCGAGTACCTCCATCGCGGCTGCCCGGGCAACCCTGACCTTCACGCCGTCCAGTTCCAGCGGAAGCGCCACGTTCTCGACGGCGGTCAGCCCGGCGAGGAGGTTGTAGTTCTGGAAGACGTACCCGATGGACTGCCGCCGCAGCCGCGCGCGGTCGTGGCGGGACAGGCGCGCCAACTTGTGACCGGCGATGACGACGTCGCCGCTTGTCGGTTCTTCCAGCGTTCCGGCGATCGCGAGCAGCGTGCTCTTGCCTGAGCCGCTCGGGCCCATCACCGCCACCAGTTCGCCGGCCCGAACGGACAGGTCGACCTCGCGCAGCGCGTGGACCTCGGTGGGACCCGATCCGTGGACCTTGGATACCTGACGCAGTTCGACGGCCGCACTCATCGCCGTACCCCCGCGATCCTGCGACCGAGGCGGGGCGCGGAGGTGGTGTCCCTGCTCGCGGTGCGGGCCGGTAGGCGCTTGAGCCGGGCGTCCGTGGTGTCGAGCCACCGGACGATCGCTTCTATCCGGAACAGCTCCGAATCCACGACGAGCGACAGCTCCACCTCATCCTCGGCGATCTCGGACTTCAGATGGGTGTACTCCTGCATCGCCTGCACGAGGTGCCGTCGGTGCCCCTGGAGAAGCTCGGGCAGGTCCACACCGGGTACACGCATTGCTACGAGCACCTTGATGACGAGTTCGTCGCGCGGTGGTGGAACCACGTCCGGTGGTGTGCGCAGCCACCCGTTCAGCTCGTCGGAGCCGGTCGGCGTGATCGTGAAGACGTTCTGGGGCCCGCCGGAGCCCTCCGACTCGACGAGGCCGTCGCGCTCCAGGCGCTGAAGGGTGGTGTAGACCTGCCCTACGTTGAGCGGCCATACCTCCCCAGTTCTGGACTCGAACTCCTGCCTTAGCTGAAGGCCGTACTTGGGGCCCTCGCTGAGCAGGGCCAACAGGGCGTGCCGGATACTCATACCGAGTATGATACTCGGTATACTGGTCTCGCTGTCAACGGTTCAGGCGAGTGCCCCTGGCGCGGTGCGCATGGTGACACCTCCGGCCCACCACGCCCACCGAACTGCCTTGTCCGGCTATCTGCCGTGTTCGGAGCCCCATCGCTCGCCGCATGCCGGTGAACGAGTGCGGGGTGCCGGACCGACCCCACGCCGGCCTGGCACCCCTACCCGCTGGCCGGCGAGAACCCGTCAGGTCGCCGGCCGAGTCGTGCTTCGCCGCCTCAACTGCGGCCTCGACGGCAACCACCGCCGATGACGCACCGAAGCCGACGCCCGCCGCGACTTGTTCAGATGGATCGCCTTCCACCGCCGCCATCCCGCACTCGGCTACCTCGCCCCTGCCGACTACGAACCAGCACTCAAACCCACTACGCCGCAACAGATAGCGGCATAAGCCGGTGTCCACATCCCAGGGGGAACCTCGTGATCCGTCGGGCGGGTGGGGCGGCGCAGACGACAAGGTGCAGGGTGCGGGTGGGGGCGGTGTCGGTGGGCGCCAGCGTCCGCCGTGGGCGAGGCTGGAATGCGGTGGTGACAACGTTGCGGGTACGAATAGATGCGGCAGATCGGTGGGGCAAAGCGGCCGAGAGTTCTTCTCGGCCCGATTCGCGCCACCTTTCCTTCGAGGGATTTCCGCTGGCCAAGTCCTGCCTCCGCGCTAAGTTGCGTCCCACTCGCCAACGGCGAGCCTCTGCCGCGGACTTCGACGGCCCGGCAGCCACCTGCTTACCAGGCAACCCCTTCGCCGACAAGATTCGACCTACCAGATAGGACCCGGTGACCTGCACGTATCCCGGGGCACACTTCGGCTTGGTGGTAACACGAGAACGGGAGGCGCCGTGGCTCAGGGGTCTCCTCGCAGTACCGCCTTGCGTCGGCGGTTTCAAAGGGCGGTTCGAAGGTTTTTGGTTGATCTATGCTCTGCCTCCTCTTGAGGATCGTTCTGCGTGCCCGCATAGTTGGTTCTCTTCATATGCGTGGAAATGAGTTCCGGCCACGACCGGCCGGGATCAAGCGTGTCGGAACAGTGCGGTCGCCGTCGGTGGTGAGGGGAGTAAGTAGAGTCCGGTCATGGGTAGAACAGATCGAGCCAGCCTCCTTATCCACGTCGACAGCACGAAGGTGTTCGCCGCCCTGGTGAGCGAGGAGGCGTTGGTCACCTGGTTGCCTCCGAAGGGGATGCATGGCCGGTTCGAGCGGTTCGATATGCGTGAGGGCGGCTCCTACCGCCTCGTCCTGACGTATGACGACGCTTCCGATGCCCCCGGCAAGACGTCGGCTGGTTCGGACGTGTCGGTCGTGCGCATCTCCCGGCTCGTTCCAGGCGAGCAGATCGTGCAGGAGATCGACTTCGAGTCCGATGACCCGGCGTTCCGGGGGACGATGGAGATGGAATGGAATCTGCGCAGCGTCGACGGGGGAACCGATGTCGAGGTCGTTGCGCGGAATGTCCCGGACGGGATCCGCGCCCGTGACCATGCCGAAGGGATCACTTCGTCTTTGACGAGCCTCTCCGCATATCTCGAGCCGTAGGCGACCTGTCGGGCTTCTCCGACTGGTTCGAGGCTCGGGATCGGCGGCGATCGACCAATGGCGTGCTCGCCACCTAACCGCCGGCCCGGTGACGGTGGCCTGCGGTGAGAACTCTCGTTGTTGCGTGAACCCGGATTGCCGCACCAGCCGCTCGTGGATCACCGTGCCCTTGAGTAGTACCTCCGCCCGTAACGACGCGTCGATCATGTGCGCGAACGGCCATCTGGGCCCGTTCCTGCTCTCCAACCTCCTTGGGGCCGCTACCTGTTTGGCCGGGGGCAGCCAGATCGAGCGTCAACCCACGGGCAGGGCGCGTCTTCGGGCCGGCGGGGGCGAGAGGAACCTCTCGCCCTCCGCCGGTGGCGGTGTGGCGATGGTCAGGACTTGGTGAGGGCGGGCGTCGGGGAACCCTGGACGGCCTCGTGTCGGCGGCCGTCGGTGGCGGTGATCGCGATACGGCGCGGCTTGGACGCCTCGGCGAGCGGAATTGTCAGGGTGAGCACCCCGTCCTGCCAGGTCGCGGCGATCTTGTCGAGGTTCAAGCCGTCGCCCAGGGCGATCCGCCGCTCGAAGGTGCCGGTCGGTCGTTCCCGACGGACCCACTGCACGCCGTCGTCGCTACGGGCGGAACGCTCGGCGCGGATGGTCAGCACCTGCCGGTCGATGTCGACCTGCACCGAGCCGGGATCGACGCCGGCGAGGTCACAGTGCAGGACGTAGTGGCCACCGGAGCGGTAGACATCCAGCGGCATTGCCTGGGTAGCGGTGCCCGTGATGGCCGTACCGGTACCGAACACCTGGCCGGCGATACGGTCGAACTCGCGGAAGGGATCGAAAGTCAGCACCACGGATACCTCCTACAGACCTCGTCCACCGGCCCTTCCGGTGGACACGTGGCACTCGGCTAAAGATCGATTCTGCCGAGCCACTGCAGGCTTCCCGCGGCCCATCACCGCGAGCGACCAGCAGCGACACTTCTTATTTAGCACTCCCCGCGGCCGACTGCCAAGTCCTACACGAAGATCCACTCCGGCTGCCGAAGACGCCCGCCGCCAGGGCACAGAGATCAGGTGGCCCGACAGGGGTCTACTCGCTCAGGTCGAGCACGAACCAGCCGGCCGCGGCCCGACGGCGGTGAGCCGACAAACGGAACCTACGCGCGGCGCCACCCTCAGGCGCCTACGACCAGCCTGTTTCAGCCATCACCGAAAATGCGCTAAACGCGATATAAGCACTAAAAGACATTGCAGTAGTGGGGCGCCGAGCACCTCGCATCCACCGAGCAGCTGCGCATACTGCCAGTCACGCGGGGCACCCGGCGCCGGGTTCGAGTCACGCTGGTCGACGAGGAAGGCGCGCTTGTCGACCAGGCGGACGCGGAACTCGGGCCGGCTCCCGCCGTCAACGCGCATTGACCACCGGGATCGCGCCCCGCGAGACGGCGAGGTCGATGTCAACGCCGGCCTGCCCTTACCCCAACCGCTGACAGGCTCTGCGCGGATTAGCGGCGTACGGCACCGCGACCGAGGCGTAATCTGACGCGCGTACCTGGCGTTTGTCCTTCCAGACCACGCCACGTGATACTTGATCATCGCGTTGACGTAACAGGAGACCCCATGGCCAGGCAGGTAATCACCACGCTCATCGACGACCTGGACGGGAAACCGGCCGACCGGACCGTCGAGTTCGGAGTCGACGGCGTCAAGTACACCGTCGATCTGTCCGAGGCCAACGCGGGCAAGCTGCGCACCGCTCTCGACCCGTTCATCGAAGGCGGCCGGCGACTCGGCCGCGGCGGGCCGGCTTCTCCGACGAGCCGGCCGGCCAGCCGATCCGCGGCGGCCCCGAACAGGCGTCAGGAGAATCGTGAGATCCGCGACTGGGCCGCCCAGAACGGTTTCGAGGTCTCCGAACGTGGCCGTATCCCACAGGAAGTACTCGACGCCTACCGCACGGCACACCGGTAGCCGTCTCCACCTTCGGGCGGCACCGTCAGAGCCGTCGGTGAAACCCGAGCGCTTCGCTGTCGGGTCTGGAGGTGTTGGTCGCGGTGGCGGGTCTGCGTCGTGGCGATCGTGACGGATCCTGCGGCGAGGATGGCGGGCGCGAGCATGGCCGGTGGGCGGAACGCGATCGTGACGAGCAGGATGATGGCGCTGGTTGGGATCGGGCTCGGCTGGGAACCTGATGCCCGCGAGCGAGCCCGGCCCCGGCCTGCCCGGCCAGGGCGAGCCCGATCGCCGCGAGCACTTCATGCAGGGGCAGGCTGCGGCGGGCGGTCCGGCGGGTCAGCCCGTCGACCTGCTCGACGAGGGTTCGCCAGGCCCAGACCACCGTCTTGTCAATCACCGCCTGTCGCCGCTCCGCAAGAGAGGAGCTCAGCCTCTCTGACTGGACGCAGGCAATCGCGGGTGATGTAAGGCGCTCCGCGCTGGCGGTCGGCTCCGCGACCGAGGCGGGGACTGCGCAACCTGGCGGCGGTCCGGCATCTCATACCGGCCGCGGGCTCCCCATGCTAGGGCTTGCTGCGCCCCGATTCAGGTTCTGTAGCGCGTGTCGGTGGGATGTCGGGGAAGGGGATGGGATCGCTGGTGACGCCGATGAATGTTCCTTCGTGGCGGTTGTGGAATGCGATGATGACGTGGCGTCCGTTTCGGTCTTTGGTGATTCGGCCGGCGTACAGCGTGTCGTCGGTGAGTGGTCGGGCGTCGGTGATGTTGTAGGGCCCGAGCGGGCTGGCGGCGTGGGCGAGCCAGGTTCCGCCCGATCCGGGGTCTCGTTGACGGGAGTGCGCGAACTCCGGACGCAGGCAGGAGAATACGAGGAAGAACTGGTTGTCGATCTTTTCGATCTGCGGGACTTCGAGTTGGCCGAATCCGGTGCCGGATTGGCTCAGCGGTGGCTGCACCTGCCAGGTGAGGAGGTCGGGTGAGGTTGCGTGGCCGATGACGCCGCGGTCGTCGACCGGTCCGTGGTTGGCGCGTGTGGTGATGAGCATGTGCCATCCGTCGCCGTCGGGGTCGGCGAGGACCCATGGGTCGCGCCAGTGTTCGTCGGGCCATCCGTCGCCGAGCGGTTCGTACCATCGTGGGTCTGTGGTGAGGATGGGGTTGTTCGCTGCCTTGTGCCAGGTCATCAGGTCGGTGCTGGTGGCCAGTCCGATCTGTTGGCGGATGTGCCCGTTGACGTCGGTGGTGCCGGTGTAGAACATGTACCAGGCGTCGGGGGCCTTGATGATGCTGCCGGTCCAGGTGGCGAGGTCGTCGAAGGCGGGTGCGTCGCTCGGGACGAGTGCGTCGGCGACGCGGGTCCAGGTCTTCAGATCGGTTGAGGTGGCGTGGCCGATCGCGGCGCGGCGGTGCCTGCGTTCCGGATCGTGTAGTGCCCGTGATGCGAAGAGGAAAAACAGGTGGTATTGCTCGCCGTCGTCGACGATCCAGCAGTCCCACACCCATGAGTCGGGCAGGCTGAGCATGGAGGTCCTTCCTGTTGTGCGGTGAACGGGACCGGGTTTCAGCCCTTGAGTCCGGTGAGGGCCATGCCTCGCACGAGGTGTCGGGAGCCGAGGATGAACAGCACCAGGGGCGGCACGATAGAGATGACCACCCCGGCGAGGACCACGGCGATGTTGGAGGTCCGGGCGAAGCCGTCGAGGACGGTGAGTCCGAGGGGGATGGTCATCTTGTCGATGCTGTTGATGAAGATGAGTGGGCGGAAGAAGTCGTTCCAGGTGGCTAGTCCGCTGAGCATGGCGACGACGACCAGTGCTGGACGCGACATGGGCAGGATCACGTTCCAGAAGATGCGTAGGTGGCCGGCGCCGTCGAGTCGGGCGGCCTCCTCGTAGCTGGTCGGCAGGGTGAGCATGTGCTGGCGGAGGATGAAGATGCCCATGGGGAAGACGAGGGCGGGTAGCACCAGCGCGGTGCGGGTGTCGATCAGGTCGACCTGCCGGAACATCAGGAACAGCGGAATGACCGTGACCTGGACGGGGATCATGAGGCCGGACAGCATCAGGAGGAACAGCGCGTTGCGGCCGCGGAACTTCATGCGCGCGAAGGGGTAGGCGGCTGCGGCCGAGATGATGCATTGAAGAATCGTCGCCACGGCCGTCACGGCCACGCTGTTCAGGATGAACGAGAAGAAGGGGACGTCTCTGAAGACAGCCGTGTAGTTGGCGGTGTGGAAAGAAGTGGGTAGGAGCGCCGGCGGCAGGTTGAACGAGTCCTTCGGTAGCCGCAGCGACGTGGCCAGCATCCAGCTGAACGGCAGGAGCATGAGTGCGCTGGTCGCGATGAGGACGGTGTGGTTGACGGTCGCGCCGATACGGGGGAGCAGCCGGCTGCGGTTTCGCTGATCATTCATTGTCGTATCGCACCCATCGCTTGCTTGCCAGGAACTGAACGAGCGTGATGGCGAGGATGCACACGAACAGCACGGCCGAGATCGTGGACGCGTACCCGTACCGGCCCGCTTCGAAGTTCTGGTAGATGTACATGGTGACGCTCGTGGACGACGTGCCCGGACCACCGTCGGTGAGCACGAACGGCTCGTCGAAGAGTTGCAGGTAGTTGATGAACGACAGCACGACCACGAGGAAGGTTGTTGGCGTGAGCAGCGGCAGGATGATGTAGCGGAACCGCTGCCAGGCGTTGGCGCCGTCCACGTCGGCCGCCTCGAGGTAGCTGTGCGGGATGTTCTGCAGGCCGATGAGGAAGAACAGGTAGGGCGTGCCGACGAACTTCCACACGCTGAACACGATGATTGCCGGGATGCTCCACGTCGGTGAGACCAGCCATGGGATGTGCGGGGCGCCGAGCTTGGCCAGGTAGTAGTTGACGACGCCGTTGTCGGTGTCGAGCATGAATCCCCAGGCCACCGCGACCGACACGGTGGTGACGATGGTCGGGAAGTAGATGATGGCGCGGTAGATGGATGCGGTGCGCGCGGCCACGCGGAAGGTCGCATAGGCGAGCCCGAGCCCGAGGATGCAGTGCGCGGCGACGAGTGGGAGCAGCATCTTCAGCGTGTTGCCGAATACCTGCGGGACCATCGGGTCGTCGAAGAACCGTCGGAGGTTGTCCAGGCCGATGAAACGCGGCTGGCCGATGATGCGGTAGTCGAGGAAGACGAGGGCGAACGCCCCCAGCATGGGTATGCCCACGAGGATCAGGAACAGCCCGAGCGCGGGTGTCAGGAAGCCGTAGGCCGCCAGCGGCGACCGGGTCCGGCGGCGGGACCGCCGGGGGCGCGGCATGCCGCCGGTGCCGGCGGCGGCTGGCGCGGGTGGGGCTTTGGGGATAACCACCGGATTGCCTTTCGCGGTGCACCGAGGTGGCCTGCGGCTGCGGGCCGCAGGCCACCGGCCAGGGCTAGCTGTCGAGCGCGCGATTGATGTCCTTCGCGGCGTGGTCGAGGGCTTCCTGCGCGGATTTCTGGTTGGAGTAGACCTCGGACAGGGCCTTGACGAAGATTGTCGACACGTCGGTGTATCGCACTGGTGCCTGGATCGCCTTGACGCTGTCGGCGGATTCCTTGAAGATTCCGCCATTGGCCGGGGGCGCCGCGGTCGTGACGGAGGTCATCACGTCCTGGCGGGACGGGATGGAGTCCACCGCGAGGAAGTTTGTTTGCGAGTACTCGCTGGCCGACAGCCACATCGCGAACTTCTGCGCCTCTTGCGGGTGCTCGCTCGTCTTGAGGACGGGAAACGTGCCGCTGCCGAAGGCCGCCGTCTGCGACTGGAACGTGGGCAGGTACTGCACGTCGAAGTCGCTGAAGTCGTTCTGCTGGTAGCTCGCGACCGGCCACCGCCCTGCGGGATACATGGCAAGTTTGCCGGCCATGAACAGCCGTCCGGCGTCGACGTTGGGGCCGGGCACCGGCGAGACGCCGTGGGTGTAGACGAGGTCGTGCATGAACTGCACGACCTCGACGGCGTTCGGTTGGTTGACCGTTGCCTTGGTCATGTCCTCGTTGAGAACGCTGGCGTTGTTGCCGTACAGGAAGGCGGTGGTGAGGAAGTAGTCGTTCGGGATCATGAACCCGTACTGCTTCTGGCCGTCGACGGTCTTGGTCAGGGCCTGTGCCGCCTTGAGGAAGTCGTCTTTGGTCCAGTTCTCGGCGGGCAGCGGTACGCCCGCTTCCTCGAACAGTTTGGTGTTGATGTGCATGACGACGTTGTTCCAGTCGAAGGCGTAGCCGTATGTCTTGCTGTCGATCTGGAGCGGTGCCTGGATGTTGGGATGGATCTGGTCCAGTCCCAGCGAGGTGACGTAGTCGCCGTGTTGGGCGGCGTAGTCGTCGAACGGCATGGCGAGGTCGTCGTCGACGAACTGTCGGATGCCTTCGACCGCCAGGCGTAGCAGGTCCGGGGCGTCACCACCGGCGACCATGGTCTTGACCTTCGTGATGTATTCGGACCAGCTCGTGAACGGAATGAACACGTACTTGACTGATACATCGGGGTTCGACTTCTGGTATTCGCGTACGAGTGCGTCGAGCTTGGCCTGAGCGTTCGGATCACTCGGGTAGGCCAGGGTCAGGGTGACCTTCCCGTCGGACTCGGATGAATCGCCGACGCCGCATCCGGCCACGCCCGCTGCGAGTATGGCGGTGGCGGCTATGGCAAGGATCTTGCGGAACATGATGTCTCCTACTGGATGAGACCGGTGGTGGGGGGCAGGTCGCGGACGCGGTCCTCGCTTGGAGGCAGTGGCGCCAGGCGTGCTGGGGTCGACTGGTACCAGAAGGCGACCGCGCTGTAGTCGTCGCTGCGTTCGAACAGGCAGACATCGGCACCGTCGACGGTGCCGGCAGCGCGGTACAGCAGCGAAGCGTCGCCCAGCGCCGCGAGGGCGGTGGCCCTGCTGCCCGCGCCGAGCTGTTGGATGGTGACCCGTAGGCTGGAGTCGAAGTAGATCGGGTCCGGGACGTGGAACCGGTACAGGGAGTAAAGCCCGGCTTCGTCGTCTACCAGGGGTGCCCCCTGGTAGGGACTGACCACTTCGGGCGTGCCCCAGGCACTGCCGATGTAGTCCTCCGTGCCGGTGCCGCAGATGGTCGGAAAGGTCTCGCCGTCGAGGTAGAACTTCACCTCCCCCTCGCCCCACCACTCCGTCTTGTCGGTGTAGAGGCTGCGGATGCCGATGACCGTGCCGAGGAACACTCCGGGACCGCCACCGGCGTCCAGGATCACGAAGTCCTCACCCAGGGGAACCGGGTTCTGTCGCCGGAACGACGCGTGAAACAGGCCCGCTGCGGCCAGGTCGTCGCCGAGGGTGTAGTCGACCTGGTAGAAGAACATGGCGACGTCGGTGGAGGACTCGTTCGTCACCGTGATCCTGGCATTGTCGTGGAACGGCATCGGGATCCAGCAGTTGAAGCCGGTCGCGCCCTGCATGGCGACGCACGCGGTGTGCAAGGGCCGCTGCTGACCGTGCGAGAGACCAAAGAAGTCGCCGATGGGCACCTCGACGCTGGGATACTCACAGCCGTTCCAGTACATCCGCAGGATGACGTTGCGCAGATGGTCGGGATCCCCTGGCGGCAGGGTGCACCAGATCCGTCGAACGACGCCCGGGCCGGTCGCCTCGAGTAACGTGACGCTCTGGCCGCGGGACAGCGGCTCGATACAGGGTCGACCCTTACGTCCGTTGTTGGCGCGACCACCCGCGCCCGGCTCGCCGGTCGGGTTCTCGGCTGTCACCGATCGAGATGCGACATTCTTGGGCAAAAGGTACATTTCAGGTCCAGGTTGGTTGTTGTCGGGTAAGGATCTGTTGGCGGAGGTGCCGTACGGGCTCGTCGGAGCGGTGCGGGCCCCCGCGTCAGGCGGTCTCCGCCGGCGGCCGGTCCACCGAGTCGCGTCGAATCAGCGGAGCCGGCATCATGCAGGTACGTGGCAGAGGGTCTTTGTCGCCGGCGAGCCGGGTCAGTGCCGTCCTGGCTGCCCATCGCCCCATGTCGAGGTGCGGTAGCTGGATGGTGGTCAGCGGCGGCGCCACGGAGTCAGCCACGAACTCCTGGTTGTCGAAGCCGACGACGGACAGGTCGGTGGGAATCGTCAGGCCGAAACCACGTGCGGCCCGGTAGGCCCCCATCGCGATTCGGTCGCTGAAGCAGAACAGGCCAGTGGGCCGATCGGGGCGGGCGAGCAGCCGGGCCGCCGCCTCGGACCCGTGGACCGCGGTGTTGCCGTCCGCGGCGACGACAAGCGACTCGTCGACCGTGAGCCCTGCCTCTTGATGGGCGGCGATATACCCGGCGAGACGACTTCGGGTAGCGGGTACGTCCTCGCGTTGGGTGCACATGCCGATGCGGGTGTGACCGGCCTTGATCAGTTCACCGACCGCGGCGCGGGCGCCGCCCTCGTCGTCGGGCACCACCCAGTCGATCGGACGTTCGGGCGGCTGACTGGCCGGGCGGCCGTCGAGGATGACGACGGGCAAACCGTCCGGAAGCGTCGGCAGCTCCACAAGTCGGTGGTACATACACGCGTAGATGAGCGCGTCGATGTTTCGTTGCGTGAGCGCCCGGACGGCCGGGGCGTCCAACTCGTGGTTGCCGCCCGTGTCAATGGTGAGCAGCAGGTAACCGCTGCTCCACGCCTCCTGCTGGGCGCCGGCAAGCATCTGACCGGCGAAGGGGGTGCTGGCCACCGCGTCGGACAGCAGACCGATCGTGTGCGTACGCCTCGTCTTCAGACCACGGGCGACCAGATTCGGAACGTAGCCGAGTTCCTCCGCCGCGCGCCGCACCGCTGCACCGACCGACGGTGTGACCCGACCCGCGTCACGGCCGGCCAACACCATCGACACCGTGGCCACCGAGACGCCGGCGCGACTCGCCACGTCCTTCTGCGTCGCCATCGCCCACCTCCACGTCGCAAAGTTCACTGGATCTCAACATGGTCGGCCATCGACTCGCGCCGGTGTCAGGCCCGGCACCTGTCCGCAGCGGGGCGCTGACGACACCGTCCACAACCACAGACCGACGACCCTCGACGTGGACTGCCTCGGTTGCCTCGGCCGCAACTCTCGGTCACGGCCGAGGTGTACGCGGCGGCGGCGTGTGCCATGATGACCACCTCCGTTAAACGACTAACTAGAGGTAAGCACATGGGTCGGCGTGTGTAAACAGTCCGTGGCAAATCTGTGTCATCCGTGCTCCACCTGCCGTCTGACCTGCATAGACGCGCCATCGGGGCGCGCGGGTCTGGCCGCGGAAGGCGTCAGTCACTCTGAGTGAGCAGATTCAAAGTTGGGAGTCAAAGTTGATCTTGGTTGTAGGTGAGTCCCTCGTCGACGTGATCCGGCGCGGCGACGGCACGCGGGATGAGCGGGCCGGGGGCAGCCCATTCAACGTCGCAGTCGGCCTGACGCGCCTCGGACGACCCACGATGCTGGCAACCCGCGTCGGGGAAGACGAACGAGGGCGTCGACTTGTGTCGCACCTCCGCGACGAAGGCGTGCATCTGCTCGGCGATCCGACTGGTCTGCCGCGCACCAGCAGTGCGGTCGCCGATCTCGACGACCAGGGAGCCGCGAGGTATTTCTTCGATCTCACGTGGGATCTACCTTCTGCGGCTCTCCCGGCGCGGGCGACCTTCCTGCACACCGGATCCCTCGCCACGATGATCGAGCCCGGCGCGCAGACGGTTCTGGAGCTCATGCAGCGCTCGAGGCCGAAAGTGACCATCTCGTACGACCCCAACATTCGGCCATCCTTGATAGCCGATCGGAAGCACGCGGTCGCCCACGTCGAACGCTCCGTGGCTCATGCTCACCTCATCAAGGCTTCTTCGGACGACGTCGAGTACCTCTACCCGGGCGAGCCGACGGACGCGATCGCCCACCGCTGGCTGGGCTTGGGGCCCACCGTCGTAGTGATCACCTCAGGCGCTGGCGGCGCCTCGCTGTACACCCGCCACCACACGCGACACGTTGCGGCTCCAGCCGTCGCCGTTGTCGACACCGTAGGTGCCGGCGACGCATTCATGGCCGGCCTGATCGACGCACTCGCACGCGCGGATCTTCTGCAACCACAAGCGTTCTCCTTCATCAACACCCGCACCGCGGAGACGCTCGACAATCTGCTACGACATGCCACGAGAGTCGCATCGCTCACCTGCCAACGTGCCGGAGCAAACCCGCCGACGCGGCAAGAACTCGACTGGGCAAGCCAACACGAAACCGCATGACTGGGCCTCGTCCTGGTGGTCCGCCGGCTGACCACATGCGAGAGGGACGGTTCTGAACTTGGTCGCGGCGGTGCTGCCCTGGTCGGCCACGCCGGCATCGACACCGACACCGAACAACTGGCCGCCCACGCCGACGGGCCGCGCCGGCTGCTGGTCTCCAGCGACTTCTATGCCGTGTGAACCTCAGCCGGCAGGAAGCCGACGGGCTGGTCAACCTGTACGGGCGGGCCCGATGCCCGGCGCCACCTCGTACGTGCCGGCGATGCCAACTGCACGCAGCTGCGGCACTGGACGTCGGCGTCCCCGGCCCGCATCAAGACCCTGCACGCCGCGCACGAGCAGGTGATGGCCGCCTGGGAACAGGCCCCGCGCCCGCGAGGTCCTGCGGCAAACCGGGGTGCGGATCGAGGAACTGGTCGAGCTGGCCCACACCAGCATCCGCCAGTACCAGCGCCCCAACGGCGAGGTCATCGCCCTGCTGGTCATCGCACCGTCCAACACCAACCGCGAACGAGTCGTCCCCATGTCGGCTGAGCTGTTCCACGTGATCGCCACCATCGTGCTCCGGCAGACCGCACACGGTCCGGTCCCACTCATCCCGCGCTACGACGGCCACGAACGGGTCTGGACAGCACCGATGCCCTACCTGTTCCAGCGGCAGATCGGCGGAGTCCGTCGGGTGACCAGCACCGGGACGATTCTGAACAACCTGCGTCGCCGTTGCCAGATCCTCGGAGAAACGAACCCGGCGTTCCGCGGGCTGCACTTCACCCCACACGACTTCCGCCGGCTGTTCGCCACCGATCTGGTGAACAACGGGCTGCCCATCCACATCGGCGCCGCCCTGCTCGGCCACATCAACGTGCAAACAACGCAAGGCTACGTCGCTGTCTTCGAGGAGGACGTCATCCGCCACACCTAGGACTTCCTCGCGCGTCGCCGCGCCATGCGTCCTCAGGAGGGATACCGGCCGGCCACCGAGCAGGAATGGTGCGAGTTCGAGGAACACTTCGACAAACGCAAGGTCGAACTCGGATCGTGCGGGCGCCCCTATGGAACCAGCTGCAACCGGGCGGCAGTCCTGCCACCACGGCCGGCGGGGCTGGCTGCGGGGTGCCAGGCAGAGTGCTGTCGGGCCGGCGAGTCCAGGATCGGTTGCCTAGTGTCCAGCAGCCCCACATCCGAGGCGGTGATGGGGACGGATCATCATGGTGTTGCTCCTCTCTGTGGAGCGGCGGGCGGCCCTTGGCTGTCAGGGCGGTGGGCCGCCCGCGCTGAATACGGCGTCGGCTAACGCCAAGCGGCGGTAGTCGCCGCTGTAAGGCCAGGGGCGATGTTGGCGGCGAGCTGCTGCGAGTTCGTAGGCGTCCTCGAGCAGGCGGCACAGGCCGGTGAGCAGGTCTCACATTGCCCGGCGGGGTTCGTTGACGTCTTCGGCCACCGGCTATGTCCCAGGGCCCCGGCAAAGTCGTCAGGTGATGCCGAGTAGCGCGAGGGGGCGGGTGCTGTCGCGGGCGTGATGCCGGTTGGCGGCGGCGATGTTGGTGACCCCGGTCAGGCGTAGGGCGCTGATGGCGGCGTTGCGTAGCGCGGCCATGACCTCGGGTCCGGTGCCGGTGCGGATCTGGGATCGGTCTTCGTCGTAGGTGACGTCGCGAACCCAGTGGACCTTGTTCTCGATCGACCGGTGGCCGCGGATCCATGCCGCCAGTTGTGCCGGTTTCGCTTGGTGCACGCGGAGGTCGGTGATGGCGTAGACGGTCTCGGTGGTGAACCGTTTCGGCTGGTCCAGGCGCCGTCTGCGGCGGCGGGTCTGGATGGCTTGGGCGGCGTTCGGGAAGTCGATGCCGGTGGCGATCGTCAGGATCTTCAGGCTGCGGATCTCGCGGCGGCCGTGCCCGCGGTCGGTGTCGCGTGCGGCGTCGGGGACTGCCCGCCAGGGCAGACCGGCGAGTTGGCTGTGCGGGCTGGGCTGGTTGCCTTTGACGGTCAGGATCCAGTGCCCGCCGCGTTGCGCGAGGTAGGTGACGTGTTCACGTTGGCAGTGCGGGGCGTCGGCGGTGATCACGGTGTCGCGCAGGTCGCTGATCTGGTCGAGCAGCGGTGCGTACCGGGTGATCTCGTTGGTCTTGCCGTCGACGTCGATGCCGGCCAGGACCACACCGGTGGCCTGGTCGCAGGCGGTGATCACGTGCCGGGCGGCGGTGTCGGTGGTGCGGGAGCCGCGCAGGGTTTTACCGTCGACGGCAATCGCCTGCGGGGTCGTCGAGGCAGCGGTGGTGGCCCGGCTGGCGAGCCAGACGCCGATCGCGGCGGTCAGTAGCTGCGGGTCCATGGCCTGCAACAGCCGACGAATCATCGCCTCCGACGGGCGCCGATCGGGAGTCATGCCCAGGGCGAGCGCCGTCGTGGCCGGAACATCGGCGACCCATTCGGCGATCGCCGCGTACGAGCGGTAGCCGGCGACCACGGCACACACCGCTGCGGTGACCACGACTGTCAGTTGGTGCCGGACACCTCGCCGGGCCCGTGGATCAGGCAGACCGGCGAGCGCTTCGGGTAGCCCACCAGCGGTTTCTGGCACGGTCAGAGCCGGTGCGTGGGACAAGGACGAGATCAGCGATGATGGCAGCGCGGGCATGACTCACTTCGGATGATCAGCATGGCGTAGAGAACCTTGATGATCTTCTGAACAGGTCATGCCCGTCTTGGTGCCACCAACAGCGGCGCTTCTACTCCAAGACCTACAAGTCAGACACCGTCACGACTTTGCCGGGGCCCTGCATCGCGGGGCGACGAAGCACGCCGTTCACCTGCGTCAGATGGTGCTGACGTACCTCACGCAGAACGAGATCGGAATCCTGACCGTTACTCATCGCTGCCGATCATGACATGGCGGCGAAGCCCCTGAATAGGCACGCTGTTCTCGGCTACGCGGAAGCCGAGCGAGTGCCGTGGTGAATGGTTTCTCGTTGCGCAACGTCACCAGGCCGGCCGCCACCATCGATACTGCTCAGATCAAGTTCCTCGTTCGCAGCCGACTGGCGACGCTATGAGCTCCCCGCATGATGCGCTACGGGCTTGTGTACCGGTCCTGAGCGGGCATTTCCGAGGTCGCCGAACGCGAGGGTTTCGCCGGACGTTGTCGTTTGATAGTGGCCTTTGATCTGGACTCGCATTACCCAGCGTACGGGCACATGATTGCCGTCGTATTCGCACCACAGGACCCGGGCATCGGCCAGGATGTCGCCGGCCTGGCGTCGTTCGGTCAGCCACTCCTGAAACTCGGGGTGTCGCCAGACCTGCAGCGGGATCTGTCGTTCCTTGGCGTTACGTCGTGCGCCGTCACCGATGATCGCTACCGCCGCCGCCGCGGCGGCATCAAGGGTGCTGGTGACCGGTATGGCGTTGCGTGTGGCGCATTCGCGAAGGTATCCGACGTGCGCGGCGGTTGTCGGGGCGCCGAGGACGACGCGGCCGCTGGCTTCCCATCGACCGAATTCCACGTTGGTTGTCAGGCCTGGTAGATGCCGCATGTCTCTCGGTACCCAGAACACGATGACGTCGACGATGGCGAGCCAGCGATCTTCCCAGGTGTGGTGGTCGTACTTGAGCGGTATGCCGTCGTGGGGCTCGGGTACGAACACGACGAGTTCGCCGGTTCCGGTCCAGGCGGCTTCGATGGCTTTCAGGGCTTCTGGGCGCCAGGACGGGATGTCGGTGGTTCTCGGCATCGGTCCGGCGAGGAACAGCGATGCGTCCCATGTGTCGGGTGGTTGCTGGTTGGCGTAGATCACCGTGACGGTGCCGGTCATGGCTGGACTCCGACGCGTTCGCACAGGGCGCGTAGCTCGGTCCATCCGCTTCCTCGGCGGGACTTCTCGAGCAGGTGTCGGACGGTCTCGCTGACCAGGGGGGAGAGCCGGACGCGTTGTGGCGCGAGGCGTTCGGCGTGCAGCAGCATCCGTAGCGCTTCGGTGTCTTTGTTGATGTTGCTCAGTGCGCGAGCGGTGTCGATGTAGAACGCCGCCTGGCGGGAGCGGGACACCGCCGCGAGTCCGGCGGGGTCGGCGTCCTGGGCGATTCTGACCGCTACTCGTGGGTCACCCGCGTCGGCGTTGATGCTGACGCGCCAGACGTCGATGGCTGTCGGGCCGAAGTTCAGGCCGAGTGCGGGCGATTGTCCGGTCAGTTGTGCCAGCTTTGCCGCTTCCGCGATCGCCGCCTCCGCGGTGGTGGTGTCTCCGAGCGCCCATTTGGCGAATCCCGTCACCATGTAGAGCTGGCCGAGCATCTCCTTGCCGTGCAGGTTGCCGGTGTGGGGTTCCAGCTCTGTGACGGCGCGTTCGGCTATACGTAGTGCGCGGGCGTACAGACCGCAGCCACTCGCCGCGTGTGCCTGGGACCAGGCGGCCATGCCGAGCATGACCGGATCCTGGAGGTACGAGGCGGCCTGTCGCCCGCGGTCGGCGATCATGACCGAGGAGGTCGGGTCACCGAGGTACCTGACCACGAACGACGCGGTGTCCTGGGCCAGCACCAGTGCCTCTAGGGCGCGCTCGCGTTCGTCGCCGAAGGCGGCGGCATGCAGGTCCTGCAGCAGGGAGGGTATGAGTTTGGCGGCACCGATGTAGTCGCACTTGAGGCGAAGGTCGACGACGAGGTCGAGCCGCTCGACCAGTCGCTCGATCGGTGTCGCCGCGACGGCTGGAGCGTCCTCGAGGTCGGCCTCGATGACGGCCTGCATCGTGTGGTAGATGGCCGTCTTGGCCTCGGTTCCTCCGTGCTCGAGACCGACGGCGCCGGAGCCGGTGAGCTCGGCCAGTGGCACGTTGAGTGCTTTGGCCAGGGCGGCGAGCATGAACCGGTTGTCGGCGCTGCGCTCACCGCGTTCCAGTCGGCCCCACTGGACGTGGCTGATGCCGGCGAGTGAAGCGGCGTGACGGATGGACCAGTTGCGTTGCAGCCGCAGCATCCGCAGTCGATCACCGATCGGTTCGGTGGCGATGCTACGTGATCTCATTCCTGCTCCCCGGAGGTTCCGGTCCTGCCCGACGAACTGACGGAACCACTTGGTACCAGTGTGGCACGGATCTGACGGTAGATTCCATCCATGCCCGGCTGGGCGATTGCCGCGTCGACCAGCATCGCTGGGACGGCCGGTACCGCTTTGGCGCCGGCCGCTTTACGGCTCGCGGCCGCACCGCCTGATCCATCGACCGATCTGCCGCCGAAACGGCAGTGAGGAAGGGAGAACGTGATGAACCCTTCGCGGCCCGCGACGGTGATCGCTCCGCTGTTCTCGCCCACGGCGCTGCTGCCGCTGAGCGAGCCGGGCGGGGTCTCGTACCCGATGGAGCACACGCCCGGCCCGCTGCGTCCCTACTCGGCCACCCTGGCGGTGCCGATGCCACAGGTCGGCAAACATCACACGACCAGCACCAGGCCGGCGACGGCGCTTCCCACCCAGCGGTCCAAGGACGGAGAAGTCGTCTCGGACACCACGCAGGACACCGGTATGGACAGCTGAGGCAGACCGTCGTGGACACATCCGGCACCGTGCTCGTTCTGACCTGCGCCGACGATCCGACCGCCGATGCCGTCATCGCCGAACTGTCACGCCGCAACGCCCGTGTGGCCCGGATGGACACCGGCGACTTCCCGACCGCCCTGAGGTTGACCGCGACCACCGTGGGCGGCTGCTGGACGGGCCGGTTGGCGACCGACGACACCCATGTCGATCTTGCAGACGTGGGCTCGGTGTACTTCCGCCGGCCGACCCGGTTCCGGCTGCCGCCCGGGATGTCCCCGGCCGACGAGGTCTTCGCGGCCGTCGAGGCACGACACGGCTTCGGCGGTCTGCTCGCCGCGCTGGACGTCCTGTGGGTGAACCAGCCGATCCGGCAGGCGGCCGCCGAGTACAAACCACTGCAGCTTGCCACCGCGGCCGCCTGTGGCCTGCGCATCCCCGCGACTTTGCTCACCAACCAGCACACCGAGGTCCGCGACTTCGCGGAGCAGGTTGGTGGGCCGGTGGTGTGCAAGCAGTTGTCGTCGCTGGTGTTCAGCGAGGACGACGAGATGCGGGTCACCTACACGACGGTCATCGGCCCCGCCGCGATCGACCCGGCCGCGTTCGCGGCGACCGCGCACCTGATTCAGGAGTTCGTGCCCAAGGCGTACGAGGCGCGGGTGACCGTGGTCGGTCGGACACCGATCGGGGTAGCGGTCCGGTCGACGTCGGCGGCGGGACGGATCGACTGGCGCTCCGACTACGACGCGTTGACCTATACATGGATCGACGTTCCGGCGACCGTGACGCAGGGCATCAACCGGTTCCTGGACGCCCTCGGACTTCACTACGGCGCGTTCGATTTTGTGATCACACCGGACGGCGAGTGGGTGATGCTGGAGTGCAACCCAGCAGGGCAATGGCTGTGGCTGGAACACGAGACCGGCGCGCCGATTGCCGCCGCGCTGGCGGACCTGCTCACCCAAGGACCCGCACGATGACCGACTGGCAGCCGTACGCCGCCGCGCTGGCCGACGACCTGACACGCGCCGGGGTGCTGACCCCGCAGTGGCGTCCGGCGTTCACGCACGTGCCCCGGCACCTGTTCGTGCCCGAGTTCTACACCAGCGACGACGAACTGGTCAGCGGCGCCGACCCGGCGCAGCACGACCGCTGGCTGACCGCGGTGTACTCGGACATCTCGTTGACGACGCAGTTGCGGACCGCGCCCGGCACCGACCTGATGTGGCCGACCAGTTCCTCGACCCGCCCCAGCTTGATGGCCCACATGCTGGCCCTGCTCGACGTGACCGATGGCCACCGCGTCCTGGAAATCGGCACCGGAACCGGCTTCAACGCCGGCCTACTCAGCCACCGCCTGGGCGACGCCCACGTCACCAGCATCGACATCGACTTCACACTCGTCGAGACCGCCAGCCAGCGACTCACCGCCCTCGGCCACCAGCCCCACCTGGCCAATGGCGACGGCGCGAACGGCGTTCCGGCACGGGCACCGTACGACCGGATCATCGCGACCTGCGCGGTACCCTCCATCCCCGCCGACTGGATCACGCAACTCGCCGAAGGGGGTCTCATCGTCGCCGACGTACGCGGCGAACTCGCCTCCAGCCTCATCGTCGCCCACAAGAGCACCCCGCATTCCGTCACCGGCCACTTTCTCCCGTCACCGGGACACTTCATGTGGCTGCGCGCCAACGCCGACAACCCCCTACGCGACGGCGGCGAACTCGCCGCGACGTACGACTTCACCTCCCCGCAGACCGACACGACGACCGTTCCCCTGTCCGCGTTCGACGACGACAACTTCCGGTTCGTCCTCGAGCTCGCGGTTCCCGGCCTCGGCCCGATCGGACACACGCTCCACGACGGCGGCGACGGCATATTCGTCACCGCCAACGACGCCTCCTGGGCCGAAATCAAGCCAGGCAAGGAGACCGAGTCGACCGTCCTGCACGGCGGGCCACGCCCGATCTGGCCCCGCATCGCCGACGCCTGGCAACGGTGGAACGAACTCGGACGCCCAAACCGCTCCCGCTTCGGACTCACCGCCCACGACGACGGCCACCAACACGCCTGGCTCGACCACGAGGACCAGCCAATCCACCTGCAACTGTGCTGAGTCGGCGGTCCCATCCGGACCGATCCGGCCAACCCAACCCACTACATCGCACAACGGGGATGCCGGCAGCGATGCTCGACAGAGATTGGAGAGCCGGGACGTGGAAGGCGTCCGCGAATGGACGGCGGAGCACGTGCGAGCATTACGCGAGGCATCGCGTATGAACAAGACCGACTTCGCTCGCACACTCGGAATCACTCTGCGGTCCGTGACGAACTGGGAAAACGGGGCACCACTCGCCCCGTTCAGCGAATCCATGCTGGACAGCTATCTCACAACCTTGAGCGGCGACGTACTGGAGCGATACCGCGCCAATCTGCACCGGTTGAACCCCGGGCACGAATCCGACAATCGGCATGATCGAACCGGAGACGAAACCCGCAAACAGTCGCGGTCGCCAATCGACGACGAGACACCCAGCCCACGCGACACGATCAACCACCTCGCTCAACGCTCCGGCCCACCAGTCACGATCGGTGCCACAATCGGTCAACTCCGCCGACAGCTTGACACCTCACTAACCGCGAACGGAGTCAACGACTCAACCGTCGAGCAGTGGCAGGCAATCGCGGACAGCTACGGCCGCACCTACCGGACCACGCCGACGCTGGACTTCCTGACGCGCATCACCCAGGACATGGCCGGACTGAGGACAGCAATCGACCAGTGGCGCACCGAAGCGCAACGCCGGGATCTCCTCCGACCTGCCGCACAGATGGCAGGGCTGCTGGCGACCGGCCTCGTGAACCTGGCCGATCATCGCGAATCACGCAGTTGGTTCCAGACCGCCCGACGCGCGGCACAAGAATGTCACGACGCCACACTCGAGGCCTGGATCATCGTCAGGCACGCGGTCAGCGCCCTCTACTGGGACGACGCCCACGGCGCCTTGGCCCTGACCGGACAAGCGATAGCGTTGACGGCCACGACTCCTTGCATCGCGTCAGCGTGGGCCCCGGCGGTTCAAGCACGAGCCTATTCCCGGCTCGGCCCCAGCCGAAGGGAAGACACTCGCGCGGCGATCGACCGCGCCGAGGTCGCATACGAGGACTTCGCGGCCGGCCACGGCGAGCAACACGCCTACGGCTACACAATCGCACAATTGCATTTCTACCGAAGCAACGCGCTGACCGAAATCGGCGACACGGCTACCGCATATGGTGCCCAGGGTGCCGCATTGGCCTACTACGAGCCCAAGGCGTCACTGGACTCCACCCTGGTCCGCATGGACAGGGCATTCTGCCTATCAAAGGATGGCGAACATGAGGAAGCCGCGCGCTTCGCGACACAGACACTGAAGGCGCTTTCCCCAGAACATCTGGCCCCCATCGTCATCCGACGGGCCAACGAATTCGCCTCGGAACTGCCGCGAGCATGTCGAAACCTTGTCCCGGTCCGCGAACTGGAAGACGTGCTACGCGGATCAACGAGGGCTGGAGGCGGCTCCGACGATGAACTCTGACGCCGGCCAGAAACGTCCCGGAATCCCTCCGCTCGCGCTGCGACAGTTCCGTGAAGGCGACTTCGATGAACTGGCAGCGCTCAACGCCTACGGCCTAGCGGCCGCCGGCATCAAGGCGGCCGACGACTACTACTCCGACCAGGACTTCCAAGACCTTCAGAACACCTACGCCGAGCCCGCCGGAGGAACCCTGCTGGTCGGCGAGATCAACGACAAGATCGTCGCAATGGGAGGAATCCGCCGAACCAGCCCGTCATCCTGTGAACTACTCCGCATGCGCGTCTACCCGCAGTACCAAGGGCGGGGATACGGCACACTCATCCTCGAATCGTTGGAAACCGCGGCAAGACAGTTCGCCTATCGGCGGATCACCCTCATCACCGGCCGAGACCAGCACCCAGCGGTCGATCTCTACGCGCACCACGGCTACCGGACCTTCAAGGAGGAGTCCCTACTCGGGATCCCCTGTGTCCACATGGCCAAAGAGTTGTAAACACGGATACCTACGACACCACGGGCTGAGGCATCGCCGTCCTCGGGCCGAGCCTGATGGCCGCGGCACCAGTGCGGACGAACCCAACCGGAAACGGACCGGACCGCACCGGAAACGACACCGGTACCCGACCGGTACCGGCACCCTGGGGCCCGAGGCGTCGATCGATACTGTGATCAGCAGCAGACGGCGGCGCAGAAATGGCACACGCTCCGGCTCGCGGACGTGGTCGTTGGTTCGATCTCCGAGATCGTTCCCGCAGGTGCGGAGGAACTGTCATCCGGGAGTCGTCATCGCCTCCAGGGCATCGATGACCACGCCCCACTCGAATGAGTCGGCGTCGTCTTTTGGGCGTATTGCGCTGGTGGGAAGGACATGGATTCCGTGGCCGGCAAGGGTGCTTAGATGGCGCGGAAATGCGGGGTGGCGGGTAAGGGCGGTCTTGGCGTAGGGGGCGAGCAGGGTTGGGGTCTGGTTCCCCAGGGCTTCGTTGAGGATGCCGAGGGCGAGGCTGTCGTTGATACCCGCAGCCCATTTGTTGATGGTGTTGAAGGTTGCGGGAACCACGGCGACGGCATCGGCCGGTGGGAGCGGGCGTGGCTCGTCGGGGTGGCGTTGGCGGTGCAGGACAGGGTGTCCGGTGCGTGTGGCCAGGTCGTCTATGTCTAGCCAGGTTGCGGCGGTGGAGGTGGCGATAACGTGGACAGACCAGCGATTGCGCTGGAGAGCATCGACGAGTTCAGCTATGCGTCGGACCGGCGGGGCGGCGCAGACGACCAGGTGCAGGGTTCGGGTTGGTGGGATGTGGGTGTGCACCAGTCGGTGAGGCTTGCGCAAGGGGCGAGGCGGATGCGAGGCGGTAGTGGGGTGATGGATGTGGATCGATAGACTGGGTCCGTGGGGCGATAGGGGCGAGAGCTTCCCAGCCCAGTTAGGCACGCGCTCGCTTTCAAGGGGTTCCCACTGGCCCAAGTCCGACCTCCACTATGGCGATTCCGCCGCACTCGCCGGCGACGATTTCTTCGTTTTCAGGCAACGGGCTCGCCGACAAGATCGCTTCGTGGGACGAGATCGAGCTGACGGTTGTGGGTTCCTGCCCGAACCCGATCGGAACGGGTCACCGTTGCAGGTCGGCGAATGGTGTCCAGCGGGCGTGGCTGTCCCGATCCTGCACAGTTCGAAGGCGGAGTGCGAACTCGTCAGTGATGCCGGGGGTGCTGCGCAGCAAGGGAGCGGCTGCGGCGATCATCTTAAGTTCGCGTGCCTGGCGGAGTACCGGCCAAGCGGGATCGGTGGTGACGTCGCGGCCGTAGGCTGTGGCCAGGCGGCGGTGTGCGCCGTGGCGCCCGAAGCGGGCTTCGCCGACCGGGACTGCGGTGAGGTCGACCTGCCAGGGGCCGAGGCTGGTCGCGTCGAAGTCGCAAAGGACCACGCCGCCATCTGGGGTGCGTAGGAGATTCCCGGTGTGGGCGTCGCCGTGGATGAGCGTGGGCGGTGCTGTGTCGCGCAGTGCGTCGACTTGTGGCGCGAGTTGGTCGCACCACGTGAGTAGATAGTCATGGTCGTGTTCGCTGAGGCCCTCGGCGTCGGTGATGCGTCGGCGGGCGTCTCCTACTGGGTCCCATGCGGGCAGGTCGAACGGCGGTGGGGCGATGCGGTGGAAGTGTTGGAGGACGTGGCCGAGGTCCTCGATGGTGGGTTCCGGTGGTGTGGGCGGGATGTAGTCCCAGATGGTTGCGGCGAAGTCGTCGACGAGGACGGGTTGGTCGATTCCGGGCGTCAGGCGGATGGTCGCGGCGTTGGTGGCGGTGAACCAGATGCCGAGGGCGGCAACCTTGTCGGCTCGGTCGCGTAGCCGTTGGGTGCGGCTGATCCGGATGACGATGCCCGGCTGTGGGAGGGCGAAGACGGCGTTGTTGGTGAGCTGGAGTAGCCGGGCGTCGGTGTGAGGGACCTGTAGTTTGCCGGTGATCCGGTGCAGGATCGCTGTCATCGTTTCAGCGGTAAATCGGCCGCTCGTACGATCGGTCACAGAATCACCGGCTCAACGCGGGTCAGGGCATGCTCGAAGTCGCGGACTGCTGGGCGGGCTCGGTGCGCGGTGAGGTCCCTGCGCAGGTTGCGTACCCGGTCGGTGACTCGGGCGGAGACCAATCGCCGGGTACGGGACAGGAGGGTGTTGCCGGTCGTGACCGCCTCGTCGGGTGCGCCGGCGATGAATAGCGCGCTGCACAGACCGACCTGGTTCAGAACGGTGCTGCGTACGTTCTGCGGGCCGAACGCGGTAATGGCCTGGGTGGTCCAGTGCACCGCCTGGTCGCCGAAGCGGGGATCCTGGCGGGCCATGTCGCGGTACACCCGTCCGTACTGGGCGTAGACCTCGCCGAGGTCGAAGAAGGCCATCCAGTCCGGCTCCTGGGTGTGGTCGGCCTGTTCGAACGCACCGGTTGCCGATACCAATCGGGCCTGCGCGGCGTCGTGTTGGCCGAGCGCGGCCAAAGATGAAGCCTCGGCGCCGTCGAGCATCGCCGTGATGGCCGGGGTCGCCATCACGCCCACGTGTTCCCTCGCGAGTCGTACCGTCTCAACGGCGTCGCGATTGTGGCGTAGGTGCTGGAACTGGCGTGCCTGGCAGTAGCGGATTCGCGCGGCCAGGCGCGCATCGTCCGCAGCCACCGCGGCCCGCTCCGCGGACAGCCAGTGCCGTTGCGCGTCGGTGTGATGGCCGGCGTCGAACGCCGTCCAGCCGGCCAACTGCCTGACTTCCGCACACGCGGTGAGCAGTACCGGTCGGACGGTATCGCTGACGGAGCCGTGGAGAAGATCGGAGACGGTTTCGGCGAAACGGGCCACCTCCCGGTAGAGGGCACCGCCACCATGCTCGTAGTCCACAGATCGGTACAGGGTGGTGATCGCACGGACCCGAGCGACATCGGTCATCCCGAACTGGCCAACCGGCCTGCTGGTACCCAATAGGCCGGAAGCCGCAGCGACGGCCGTGACCCCGGCGAGCAACGTGCGACGCCGCTCGAGCTTGACCTGGCCGGCACCATCTGCCGAGCTGCTTGCGGCGAGTATGGAGAAACGCTTCAAGACCTCATCAGCCACGCCACTCAGATATCGGTCGAGCAGCGATTGACTGAACGGGGACAGCGGCCGCCCCTCCTCCCAGTTCGTGACCGAGCGCAGCGTGACGCCGAGCTTGCGGGCGAACTCGGTCTTGGTCATCCGGGACGCGGTCCGAAGGGCTTTGACGTTTTCTGCTGACCACTGGTGCACATCCCCCATGCGCCTCCCCTCTCCGATCTTGGCTGTGGAGTACTGATCTTTCCGGTGAGCTTTCCGGCCGCCTATCGCCTGATTCCACTTCGATGCGTTCCCACCGGTCAAGTCCTGCCCCAACCTGGTCATCGGGCGCTGGGTTCCAGACCGTCGATACTCCGCATCGGACACCCGCCGAAGCGAACGCGCCCTTGCCATACCAAGCTCGTGGCCGGCGTGACCTGGATCTCTGCCCGGCCGGAGCATACGAGAAAGGCCAGGGAGAGGATTCTGGATGACGGATCGCGAGCTGCCAGATCCTGCTCACACGGCCCGAGACGGGGCTGGAAGCGACGACCCGTTCGGTGCAGCTACGGATCGGCCCAGCGCCGCCCGGGTGTACGACGTACTGCTTGGTGGGTCGGCGAACTTCGAGGTCGATCGCGAGATGGCTGGTCGGATGCTGGCGGCAGAGCCGCAGGCTGACCGGTTTGCGCGGGCGAACAGGAGCTTCCTTCGGCGTGCGGTGCAGGGATTGCTGGATGAGGGCGTCGACCAGTTTGTTGATCTTGGCTCGGGTTTGCCGACGGTGGGGAACGTGCACGAGATCGTGCATGCCGCGAACCCTGATGGTCGGGTTGTGTACGTCGATGTGGATCCGGTGGCTGTCGGGTACAGCCGGTACCTTCTTGCCGGCGTGGATGAGGCCGCGGTGGTCCAGGCCGATGTCCGTGACGTGGATGCGGTCCTCGATGCTGCCGAGACTCGGCGGCTGATCGACTTTTCCCGGCCTGTCGGGGTTCTCGCGGTGGCGGTGCTTCACTTCGTCGACGACGACCCGGCAGGGATCCTCGACCGGTTTCGGATGGCCACGGTGCCGGGCAGCTACCTGGTGCTGTCGCACCTGACCACACCGGCGCAGATGACGCGGGAGACCGTTGGGGTGGTCCAGCGGTACCGGGAGTCGACCAGGTCCCCGTTGACGTTCCGGAGCCGGGACCAGGTAGTGGATCTGTTCGCCGGCTGGGAGTTGCTGCCGCCGGGGGTGGTGCCGGTCGACCAGTGGTCGCCGGAGCCCGGAGACCTTGAGGAGTCCGCGGATCTGGGCCCGGTGCCGATCTGGGCGGGTGTGGGTCTGCGGGGATCTGTGTAGCTGTCGCCGGTCGGGGCCGGCGGCAGGAGTCCGCAGGGTCTGGCCGGTGGATCGGCGCGCCCATCGCGCGCCTGTTTTATCCATCTGGGGAGGATAAGTGAGTATCGGAATCATGCGCCGCGCAGGCGCTGCGGCGGTGGTCGGCCTGCTGGCTCTTACCGCCGGGTGCACCACCGGCACGCCGGCGAAGACGCCGGACGGCGTGGACAGGGTCACGTACCTGACCGCGGTGGCGTCGTTCGGTCGGGAGGCGTACGCCTGGGTGGCGCTGGAGAAGGGCTTCTTCCGCGACCGGAACATCGAGGTGGAGATCAAGCCCGGGCAGGGGTCGGCGGACAACCTGAAGCTGTTGGCGGCTGGTCAGGCGCAGTTCTCCGCGAACGACCTGTCCGGGGTGATGGTCATGCTCGGGGAGGGGAATCACAAGGGTGGTGTGCGGGCGGTCGCGGCGATCCAGCAACGGACGCTGAACTCGATCACCGTTTTGCGGGAGTCGGGGATCAGCGTGCCGGCGGACCTGGTCGGGAAGAAGATCGGCGGGGTCCCTGGTGGTGCGCCTATGTTGTTGTGGCCCGCTTACGCGAAGCTGGCCGGGATTGACCCTACGAGGGTGCAGTGGGTGAACGTGCCCGCGCAGCAGACTCCGGCGACCCTCGCCTCCGGGAAGGTCGACGGGATCGGTCAGTTCACTGTCGCCCGTGGCACGGTCGAGAAGGCGGCCCAGGGCCGGCCGGTGCATCTGTTGCCGTACTCGGATGTCATCGCTGACCTGTACGGCAATGCCCTCATCGCCCCGACCCGGTTGATCGACGAGGATCCGGATCTGGTGCGCCGGTTCAGCGAAGCCCTGCTCGAGGGTCTCGTGTATGCCATCGACCACCCGGACGAGGCCGGCCAGATCCTGCACAAGCACGTCCCGTCGGCCGACCCGGCCGCGGCCGCGCAGGAGGTCGCGCTGATGCAGCCCTATGTGCTGTCGAACGCCCGCGCCGGCGTACTCGACCCGGAACGGATCGCCCGCGCCATCGCCGTCCTGCAGGGTGCCGGTGTCATTCCTGCCGGTCTGACGCCCACGGATGTGGTCGCGACCGGGTTCGTCCCCGCCTGATCTTTCCTCCCCAGCAGGGTGGGCCGGGAGGTTCCTGGGCGCCTCCGGCCGGATGCTCCCGGCCCACCCGCCTCTCATCTGGAGTGCTCGTCATGACCGACGCGACTGTCACACCACACGGTTACGCCTACGACAACGACCAGCCGTCTGCCCGCCGGCACCTGTCCGCGCTTGCCAGGGCCCTGGACGACTTCACCATCGGCCGGCTGCAGCATCTGGGCCTGGCCGGTAAGCGCTGCCTGGAGATCGGTGCCGGCGGCAGCGAGATCGCGGTCTGGCTGGCCGCTCAGGTCGGTCCGGCCGGCACAGTCATTGCGACGGATCTGAAGCCGCGGCACATCGGTTCGCACCCGCGGCTGACCGTGCTCCGGCACGACATCACCACCGATCCGCTTCCCGACGGCCCGTTCGACCTCATCCACGCCCGCCTGGTCCTCATGCACCTGCCACAGCGGGAGCAGCTCCTCGCCATCCTCGCGGCCGCCCTCGCTCCTGGCGGTGTCCTAATGGTCGAGGACTGGCACGCCACCGCCGACGCCGTCGTCCTCGACGCGGCCACCGACGACGACCGGGACCTGTTCACCACCTACCAGCGTGCGGTCAACCAGCGCGTCTTCCAGGCCGCCGGCTCCGACCCGCAATGGTCGCTGCGCCTGCACCAGCAGATGCGGCTCGCCGGGCTCCACGACGTCGACACGGTCATCAACGCCCCGGTCTGGCACTCCGGCAGCCCAGGACTGATCCTCGCCCTGACCGCGATCGCCGAACACCGCGACCGGCTGCACGCTGCCGGCCTGACCGACGCTGACCTCACCCGCGTCGAACGCCTGCTCATCAGTTCCGACGGCGGGCTCGTCGTACGCGGCCACCAGCTCTACTCGGTCAGCGGTCGCAAGCCGTGACCGCCCGCCGCGCAGCAACCGCCGCTCCGCCAATCGTCGGCACGGCGCCAGCCACCGTGCAGCAGATTCCGCGGCTGCCGGCAAAGGCCGGAACCAGCGCGTTCGCCAGTGGTACCGCGATGTACGGCCGGCAGCGCCGAACCCGAACCTGATCCTGACCCGCACATCGCTGCCGTCCACCGCTTTAGCGCCCGCCGGGTAGATGGGGCGAGACGTCCGGCCCGTGCCACGCCGACACGTCTCCCGTCGCTGGCCGATGGGTTTCCCACCGGCCAGCACCACCGTCTACCTACCGCCAACCGGGCCCTGCCTGGCCAGCCAAAGGAGAGACCACTGGGTGCGGGCCACCTCCTCGGCCCGCACCCCGGGGTCCAGCCGGCGTCCGAGCCGACCATCGGCCAACGTGCCGACTGTCCTCGCCACGTCTTCTCGTCCACCTGCCCACCACGGAGCACCACCGCCATGGACCGACCGCGTTGGCCTGACAACCCCAGCGAGCCCGACGAACGCCGCAAGGCGCCGCCGCGCCGCTGGCCGGCGTTGCCGCCCGAGCCGTTGCAGAAAGGGTTCGCGGTGCGCAGGGACTGGCCCGACGGCACCCACACCTTCGTCGGGTTCAGCCACACCGCCGATCAGGCCCAGCGCCGGCTCGCCGGTGACCGCGACTACTGGCAGCGTGGCCCGCTGCGGCCAGCAGGCTGGTCGATCGTCGAGATCACCCGCTACCAGATGAACACGCACTACAACCAGACCGACTGCCGCTCACCGGCCTGCCCCACCGGCATCCCCACCGAGACGCCATCCGCCGGCCGCCTCACCGCGCCACCGGAGACCACTGAACAGCAGGAGCCCGCGATAACGGCGGGTGGCCGTAGCTGGTCGCCGCGCGCGCTGCTGCGGCGACTCATCGGTCGACATCTTCCACGGCTGGCGGACAACGTACGCGCCTTCTGGCAGCCGCCGCCACAGGCCGGGCCGCACACCCACCCGACGGACAAGCCATGACGCGGGCACTGCCCTGCGGCCCGAATCTCCATGCCCTGTCCAGGCCATCATCGACCCGCCAGCAGAGGTACACCATGGCGCCAGACCCATCCAACAAACCCGAGTCCGACCAGCCGCCTCTCGTCACCAGCAGGCCGCTCCTGCTCGACGACGGCCGGGTGGTCACACCGCGATACCTCGGCGGAACCTACACCCTGTGTGAACTACTGCACCGACCCGACACCGGCGAACCGGCGACAACCCGTCAGGGTCTGGATCTCCGAAGCTTCCGCCCCGCCGGCAGCCTGGTCCCCCTGCCCAACACAACCCTGGCCAGCGCAGCACCCGTCGGCGCCGACCCCGCAACTGGCGGGGCCCGCCACCGTGACCAGCCGCGGGTTTGAGAGACCCAGACGCCGCCGGCCACACCCAACCCGCCCCTGCAAAATGCCCATCTCCTCAAGGAGCAGTGTCGTGCCATACAAGCGGCCGCCGACCAGCCTGCGCGCACGATGGCTGGCCGAGCAGATGCGCCGCCTGCGCAAAGAACGCGGCGTCACCCTGAAGACCGCCAGCCGGCACCTCGGCATCGACCACTCCGCCCTGGCCAGACGAGAAAAGGCCGAGTGGCCGTTCCTCGACGGGGTCGCCTCGCTACTCGACGTCTACCAGCTCGCCGACGGTCGCCGCCGCACCACGCTGTTGCGCCTTGACGCAGACACCCACCGACGCGACGCGTGGGATCGCGACGACATCCCGCCAAGTAACCCGGACCAGCAGGAGAACGCTGTGCCCTTCCCCGAACGTCACCGGCCAACCGTCCGTAACCAGTGGCTGGCCGAACAACTCCGACAACTACGCGTCGACCGCCGACTCACCCTGCAACAGGTCGGTACGCAGCTCGGCGTCGACTGGACCAGCGTTGGCCGGTTAGAACGCGGCGAACTCAAACTCAAGTACGACATCGTCACCGCACTGCTCGACCTCTACCACGTCTTCGACGACCGCCAGCGCGACCAACTGTGCTCCCTCGCCCTCGACGCCCGCCACGGCGACCACTGGGACGTCGACTTCGGCGACGAACTCGACTACCGCCCCTACGTCAACCTCGCCTGGCTCGAAACCCGCGCCACCCGCATCCGCTACTACGCCACCACCCGCATCCCCGACCTGCTCCAAACCCCCGAGTACACCGCCCGCCTCATCCATACCCAGATGGGCATCCGCCACCCCACCCCCGAACACCAGGCCGCCGTCGCCGCCCACGCCGCCCGCCGCACCGCGTTCCACGAGGGCAAGACCCGGCTGTCCGCCGTGATCACCGAAGCCGCCCTACGAACCCACGTCGGCGACGCCCACCTGATGGACCAACAGGTCGCCCACCTGCACAAACTTGCCGACCAGCCCCGCTACACCATCCGCGTCCTGCCCGACGGGCACGAGATCGCCGCCCGATACGACACCCCGTTCACCGTCTTCGACATGCCCGACCCCTACCCACCCGTCGCCGTCACCCACAGCCTCGCCGGCCGCCTCTACCTCGAACACCCCCGCAGCCTGCGCTTCACCGTCGCCCACGACCACCTCCACACCGCCGCCCACAACCTCGTCCCCGACCCGGCCAGCCCACCCACCCAACCGAACGAGACCGCCAGCCGTGCCTCCATCGCAGCAATCCCGCGCACTCTGAACGACGCACGTCACCGCACAGCGGCCACGAACGGCACTGCCCGCACACAGCCGAACCCGACCGCTCCACGCGTCAACGGCCCACACCACACGCCGCCTACCCCGGCACCCGGCCAGAACAGCAGGGAGGAACGATGAGCCAGTCCTTCCACACCGCTGACGGCACGGCGCTGTGGAGTCCGTCGAACTCGATCGCAGCCCTGTTCGCCGGGACAGCGCAGACCCTCACCCAGATCACCGCCACCCCCTCCGGTATCGCACCGCCAAGCCAGGATGGGTACGTCGTCGACCTCGACGAGTTCATCGTCTTCGTCGCCGCCGTCACCCGCTGGTACGACAGCACCCGCCACGACTGCCGGCACGCCCTGGCCGCCGGCTGGCTCTCCGTCGCCCGCGCCAAGTTCCTCGGCGAGACGCCGCTACCCGGCCACACCGACATCCAGGTCATCGACCACAGCCTCCGTCCGGCGATCGACCACACCGCCCGGCTCACCGACTACGTCCGCGCCTTCCTCACCTGGGAACCCAAGCGCTGGCCAACCGATCCGTTCGGGGCCGAGTTCCTCGCCGACTACATCGACACCGCCCACACCCGACTCCGCGAAGGCAGCAGCGACTACATACCGACCTTCTTCGGCGGCGGATACGACATCGACCTGCGCGGCGCGGTCCTGGACGGCATGCCCCTGGACGACGCCTGGCTGTGCGACTGCAACCTCGAAGGCGTCTCACTACGCGACACCCGCCTCTACAAAGCCAACCTCACCCAAGGACGACTCGACCACGCCGACCTCACCGGCGCCCTCCTCCGCAAAACCGACCTGTACAAGGCGTCGGCACGCGGAACCATCCTGCGCGCCGCCGACCTGCGCGGCCTCTCCGCGTTCGACGCCAACCTCCGCGACGCCGACCTGTCCGGCGCAGCACTCCACCACGCCTCACTCAACCGCGCCGACCTACGCGGCGCCAACCTACACACCGCCAGATTCGACAACGGATGGATCAGCCTCGAAGGCGCCAAAATCGCCGACGCCCGGTTCGACGGCGCCATCGGCTGCATCTGGGGACCATGCGACATCAGCGACACCAACAACCCCCACCTACTCGACGGCACCGAACTCGAACAATGGTTCACCGACAACCACCCCGACGCCCAGATCACCATCCGACGCACCCCACGCCGATCCACTGCCGCAGCAGCAACGCCGCCGTGACCGACCACCGCTCTAAAACAATCCGCGAGAAGGCGACCACTACTAACCAGAGACAAGCACGATACGTTCGGGCGTTGGTCAGAATGCCTTTCACTCTCACGTCCGTTCTATCTACGGCTGCCCGATCGCGCAGCATTGCCGCCCCACCGTCCTTTTCGAAGACGGCGAACAGGACGAAATCGGCAACCCAGTTCGGTTCCATTAAACATGGTTCACTCGATCGTGGACTTGATCCATGGTCACGCAGTGGCGAAGCCTGACAAGATGCGTCGATCTTCGACCGCATCCCGACAGGCATCTCGTCTTTTCAGACTGACTACCTGCGAATCGAGGTTTCCAGCCATGAATTCGTTTACCAGTATCATGGGCTTGTGTGTCGGAGTCGGCCTACTGCTCATCGTCGGAATCGGCTACAAGCTGGTCTGGCGTGGCGTACCTGAGCAGGGGACATCGCCAGCTCCACCCACATCCTGGGCGGGCTGGTCGATCACCCTCACCGTCACTGGCGTCATTCTTACTGTTTCCGGTGGCATCATGTATCTCTTCTATCCCCTCGACCTCCCCGGTGAACAGTCGAAGAATTTCATCTTCGGTGAACCGTCCGCGGTCTTTGGTCTCCTGCTTATCGCGGCAGCCGCATATCTGTGGCGGCGCGGAAACCACCTCACCCTCGACCGGATCTACGCCGTCCTGTCACCGATCGCCCTCCTCGTCGGGGGCATCGGACTGGTCATGGCATCCAACGCGGTCGGTGCTCTTGGTAACCAGATTTTCGAGACCGCGCCGGAATGTGAACCCGTCCTCGGCACCTGGCCCTCATGGATCATCGGCCCCGTGCTCACCACCATCATCACCGTTCTTCCCGGGCTTGGCTGCCTCGCGTTCTCGGCCGCAGCATGGTCGCGAAAGCGGGCCGCCTGGCTCCTGTGTGGAACGGCTTGGACCCTCGCGGGCATCGGACTGGTTGCCTTGGGGGCCTTCGTGGCCGGCGCGCACATCTTCATGGAATATTGCGCGTTGAGTCAATGAAATGCATTCGTCTGCACGCCTGGCGCGGGAGTCACTACATCGGCGCGGCAGAGCTGCTTACCACGCTCGGCCGGATCACTGCCGAACTGTCATGGGAGCTGCAGATCGACGAAGTCGCACCCGGCCCAGCAGGCGCAAGAATCGAGGCGCTTGTACGGCAGTCACGAGTTTGTACGTCTGAACTGATACTCGCCGCCTTCCTCGACGGTCAAATCATCGACGGCGAACTGCGCGGATACGTCGATGACGCCGACGAACCGTACATAGTCCTGCGAGCTGTGGATAGTACCGACTGGGACATCGAATGCGTCGACCCGGCGGTGTACTTCGCAGTCAAGACCGCACTTGTCAACTCAGTCGATACCTCCTCGTTCGTGGGCCAGGATCGATACAAGGCCGGGCCCACGGAGATCGCACCCTATGCTTGAATTGAATTCCTGGCTATCCCGCCTAGAGATTGGGGTGTCTCAGTCTCATTGGACGACTTTCGGTCCGTGGCCGTCGTGCGTCATCAGAGCCCAGACCCCATGTGCCTGCCTCATGTTCCGCAGCGCTGGTGAAAGGCTTCCCGCCGACGCCACAGTCATTGTCAGACGCATGGCGTGGTGACAAGTTTCTGGCCCGCGAGCGGCTGATCGTCCGTCAGTCGGCCCGCTGGTCCAGGTCGCAACAAAGCCAACCGGCCAGACCCATTGGGCGAACGGGACATGATCCGCCAGCCCTCTATCCGAAGGATTCCGATGACATCAGGTTGACGACGCGACCACCTTGCGCGCGGCGATGGTGGCAGCGGTACGCGACGAAGGGCTCGTCACCACCGACAGCGTCGCCGCGGCTATGAACGCGGTGCCCAGGCACGACTTCGCACCCGGCGAGCCGCTGGAGAAGGTGTATCAGACCAACACGACCCTGGTCCCCAAGATCGACGCGCAGGGGCGTCAAAGACCTGCCGGACCCGCGGCCGGCGGCGGGACTGTCTCGCGAACGGCACCTCTCTGACGCCAACGCCTTGACACAGAGAGGTGCCGTTAAATCCACAGACCCCAGGTCGGGCGGCCGGCGCCTCGGTACCACCCGCCCGACCCTCCAAAGGTCGCAAGTAACGCGAATAGTCGAACAACATTGGCAGTCCGCTGAAGCCCGCCGGTGGCCTTCGGTTTGCACCCGTTGTTGCGTCTGCTGAACCGGCGCCTGGCCAGGGCCTGTCTCGGGAACTTGACACTCCCGACCGGCACGCCGAAGCCCACGAGGTTTGCAGTGCCGCATCCATTGGGAGGGGTAGACGAGTTACCCACAGTAGAGGTCGGCGACGACAAGCGAGAGGTCAGGCTGCGGGCCTAACCTCGCGTTGCTGTGGCGTTGCGTTCATTGGTCGTGTGGCAGCCTGATTGACGTGACCTTGGACGGGGATGCCGGCGACCCAGGTCAGAACCCGGTCTAGGTGTTCGGGCGTGAGGCCGATGTGAGGGTCGGGTTGGATGAGCAGGGTCGGTGCCGTGGTGGCGGTTCGGTGGGCGGCCCATTCGTGGTCGAGGAGGGTGAAGTCGTCGTCGATCCAGGCGAGCGGGTCGTCGGCGGCCCATCGGGTGACGTGGTCGCGTTTCCAGAGGTAGCCGTTGGGGTGGCTGGTGGTGATGGCAGTCCGGGGTAGGTCGATGACGTCGAGGTCAGGCAGGCCGATTCGGGGGCCGATGTGGGTGTTGGCGTCGTGGCGCCAGCTGGTGCACCAGACGGGGTGAAGTTGGTGGGTGTCGAGCAGGTTGTTGATGAGGGTTTCGTGGCGCGGGTTCAGCCAGATGGGCACGGGTTGCGTCGGGTTGTGGCCGGTGGGGACGACGAGGTGGCGGACATGGGTTGGTGGTCCTTGTTGGTCGGTGTTGGGGAACGGGATCAACACTCCGTCGATGTCGAGTAGGAGGTGAGGCAGGTTCACGATTGTCTCCTCGCGGTCCGTCAGGTGGGGTGTGCGGTCATGATCAGACAGCCCGGCCTGGTGGTGGGAGGGAGAAACTGCTGGTCGTCGACGGTGAATCCGTGACGGGTGAGTAGATCGGTCCAGCCGGCTGGGCTGGGTATCCAGCGGGTGATGGGCCGGTGCTGTCCATCGGGTAGCGCGAGTGTGTCGGCGATCGGTCCGGGCGGGTTGTCGCTGCGGATGTGCGGCACACTGAATCCGAGTCGCCCACCGGCGTGCAGCCGTTGCCGGATACCGGCCAGGATCGGGTCGGGTGGGCTGAGGCCCAGCGCGCCGAAGGCGCAGTAGACGACGTCGAACGTGCGTTTGGTCGTGGTGAGGAACTCGGTAGCGTCGGCGGTGAGCAGGGTCAGGCCATCGAGGTGCCCGTAAAGGACCTTGGCGCGGTGGATCTGGGCGCGAGCGGCGTCCACGCCGATACCAACCGCTTGGTGATGGTGGACGAGGTGGGCGAGGTTGTGGGCTGGGCCGCAGCCGAGTTCGACAACGAGCTGGCCGGCCAGGTCGCCGAGGAGTTCCGCGCCGGGGCCGGTGTTCGGGTGCTGTGTCCATTGCATCCGGGCGGGTGGTGTACGGGCTTGCGGTGCCGTGTCGGCGAGGCGCTGTTTGGCGTGGGCCTGCCACGCCGCGGTGTTCGCCGCAGTGGTGGTCATGGGGCGAGCAGGTCGGCGGCTTCGCGCAGGTGCCTGCGCGCCGCGGTGATGTAGACGGGGTCGGTGGCCGGGTCGTTGATCCAGTGGACGGCCTGGTCCAGGTACCAGGTCACGGCCCAGACGCGGTGCCAGCCCAGCGCCCACTGCTGTGCCGGCAGCCCGCCACGCGGGGCCAGAACCTGCCGGTGGCCACCGGCGTCGGCGTAGGCATCGAGGAGTTCACGCAGCCGGGTGCTGTCGGGATCGTCGATGGTGCCGTGCCAGGAGGCCAGGTCGAGCAGGCCGGGTCCGTTGAACGCGCGGGCGAAGTCCAGCAGGCGCCAGCCACCTTCACCGATGTGCAGTGATGTCGGATGAAATTCGGAGTGGCAGAAACCGAAGGGTGCCAGCTGCGCTCCGGTCGCTCGCGCCGACGCGCAGCGGGACAGGGCGTGGAGTATGTCGGCGATGTCGTCGACGCCGGTCCACCGGCCGGAGTCTCGCAACGTGGTCACACGCTGCAGCGCCTGGCCGGGCAAGGCGGCCAAGCGTTGCTGGTCGAGGGTGTCGAGACCGGGTACGACGCCAGTCGCGTGCAGGCGGGCTGCGGCGGTCGCCCCGTCGTGGATGGTCGCCTCCCGCAGCGGGGCGCCGAGGTCCTCCAGGATCATGCCGAGGGTGCCCTTGCGCACCGTTGAGGCGTGCAGCTGTGGTACGGGCACCCTGCGGTTAGCGGCGAGGATGAGGGCTTTGTCTTCGGCGGTGAACGGGGCCGCCGCGTACTTGAAGATGACGGTGCCGGTGTCACTCAAGTGCAGCCGTTCGACGCCAGACAGCGTCCAGACCCGCAGCGGCTTACGGGCCGGCGTGCCGATGCCGGTCGTATCGACCAGGTCGCGGTAGAGATCGTCGATGACGTGAGCGTCCACGGGAGGATCCTGTCCGTCGGCGAAGGGGAGATGACTGTGCAACGAGTGGGTGCCCCGGGCAGGGGCGCCCACTCGCCGTTGTCGATCCGAAGCGGTCAGACGGTGACGCGCAGGGCGTCCACGGCGGCGACCCACTCGGTGCGGAAGGCCGACAGCTCGGTGCGGAACGTGTCCAGGGACGCACCGTAGGGCACGAGCGCGCCGCCGGACTGGTTGGGCACGGACTGGCAGCCGTGGACCAGACGGCCGCCGAGCGCGGCGTGGGCCTTCACGGACTCCAGCCGGCGGTGCTCGTTGAACCAGGTGCCGTGGTAGACCTCGTCGAGCATCTGGCCCTCGGTGTCGTCGAGGTCGAAGACGACGCCGGTGGCCGAGGGGAAGAACCAGCACGGGCCGACGTTGGAGATGCGCCCGTCGTCCTCGACCTTGTTCAGCGCCATGAACGTGGCGACCTGGCGCAGCATCCGCAGGTGATCGGCGGTCACCCCGTCCAAGCCGAGGCCGTTGAGGTGCTCCTGTCGGAACAGGTAGTCATAGACGTGCCAGGCCGTGGTCAGGACCTGGCCGGCGTCGCTGGTGGAGCGGCTGTAGGTCTTGATGAAGTCCAGGGTGACCTGCTCCAGCGCGGTGTCGGCGGTCTCGTCGACGCTCAGCAGCTCGGCTTCGACGATGGCCCAGTCGCACAGCAGCCAGGTGGAATTCTCGAACCGAAAGAAGTAACAGGCCGGATCGATGGTCACCGTGGTGCCGTCAACGGTGATGCCGGGAATCCGGTTCCAGCGCGGGTCGAATGCTTCGGGCATCTCGACGGTGACGAGGTCGGATGCGACGACGTTGGTACTGGTCATGTTCCATACTCCCTGGATGGCAGAGGTCTCAACGTTTGCCGGCCCCTTCATCAAAGCCCCGCCAGCCGACACGCCGGAATGACCGGCTGTGGCACTTGTGTGGCACATCGCGACCACCACAGTCCGATCTCATGCTTCGATGGCAGCCAGGGAGGGAGGTCGGGTCCGTGGCGACGGTTCAGCAATGGAGCGGGCTACAGACGCGGGCACTGCGCCGCGCGATGCGCATGAGCGTCCGCACGTTCGCCGAACATCTCGGCGTCGCCGTCCGCACGGTGTCCAAATGGGAAAACCTCGCGGCCGGCACCGTCCCCAGGCCCGAAACCCCAGGCAATCCTCGACACCGCTCTCGCCCGCTGCGAACCGGCGACGCACCTGCGATTCGAGATCCTGCTGGCCGAAGACCCCGCCAGCACCTCGCGCAGGCCGGCCGCTATACCTGGGCCCCGGTCGTGGGACCACGAGTCCTGGACCGAGGATATCGAGCGCAGCGTTGCCGCGCTTGACGGTCAGAACTTTTCGTTCGCCGCCAGCTTGCTGGACCGGTGGCTGACGCGCTACCCGCCCCACGACCTCGACGCTACAGGGCTCTACCTGTTCGCCCGGACTACCGCCTTACGCGGCGACCTGCTGCGGGATCAAGGCACGGTGGTCGGGCCACTGTCGGCCGGACGCTGCTACGCCCGTGCCCAGTCGGTGTTCGAGCAGCTCGACATCCCGCGCCGCGTCGCGCAACTCGACCTGTCCCTGGCCGTGGTCGCCGAGATGGCCGGACACCTGGACACGGCTGCTCGCCGCTACGAAACCCTTGCCGCCGACCAGCGCCTGTCGCGCCGCGACCGGGCCCGTGCGCTGATGTGGATTGGTACCGCACTGAGCAAAAACGGCGAACACGCCTATGCCACCCGAGTGATGACCGCCGCCTGCCGCGACTTCGAAGACCTTTCCGAGCCGGAGGACTGGTCCGTCGCACACCAAAAACTCGCCCTCGCCCACCGCGGCGCCGGCGACCTCACCACCGCGCTCCACCTGATCAGCATCGCCCGCAACACGGCTACGAGCCACTCACCGCTGCAACGTGTACGCCTCGACACCGCCTATGGGCACATCCTGCTGACCGATCCCGCCACCGCTAACAACGGCCTGACTGTCCTCGCCGGAGCCGCCGGGTCTGTGGATTTAACGGTGTTTCCGGCCTGACCTGCCAGGCGTTGTGCCTGGTGAGGAGGGTGCCGTGATGACCGCGACACTGAACGACCAG
>NZ_JBFAKM010000051.1:0-40946 GCF_040655695.1 Polymorphospora sp. NPDC050346
TTGTACGCCAACTGGCGGCGGATCTCCGCGAAACCAGCGTCGGCGACATGCCTGGCCAGCTTGCGGTTGGCGAGCATGCCCGAGACGTTGAGGTCCTCGACCACGACCGTGCCGACAGTGGCGGCGACGCGGGTGGTGAGCTTGTGCAGCCCGTCGCGGCGCAGGTTCGCCACCCGGGCGTGTGCCCGGCCGAGCCGGCCTGCCGCACGCTCCCACCGCTTCGACGCACGTCGGCCGGCGCGCCGGTCCGGGCCAATCTTGCGGGACAACGCCCGGCCGAGCTGCCGCAACCGGGTCTGCACAGCGGCGAGATGGCGCGGGTTGTCGACCAGCTCCCCGGTGGACAGCACCGCGAGGTGCCTGATACCGACGTCCACGCCGACCACGGTGCCCGGCCGGACCGGAGTACGGACGGTGCGCTCGACCTCGACGGTGAACGACACGTGCCAGCGTCCGCCGTCACGACGCACGGTCGCGGACATGATCCGCGCCGTGCCCACCTCGAGGCGGCGGGCCAGTTTGCGGGCAGACTCGTGCAGCTTCAACCGGCCCAACCGGGGCAGCACCACATGCATCCGATCGGCCTCGACCCGGATCGCCCCCGTGGTGAACCGCACAGACGGTGTGGTGCGCCGACGGGACGCGAACCGGGGAAAGCCCACCGGCCGGCCGGCTCGCTTACCCGACCGGGAGTCGGCCCAGCTCTTCAAGCCGCGAGCGAGTGCGTCGAGGCCGGTGTTGAACGCCTCCTTGGACACCTCGGACCACCACGGCGCCACCTCGGGCTTCGCCGCGTTCCACGCCCGCCGCAACGCCGGGAGCGTCCACGACACCGTGGGGGTCAGCAACTCGTCGGGAACATCGTAGGTACGTTCGGCCGCGCGCTGATCCATGACGGCCTTCACCCGGGCGAGAGCCCAGTTACGGGCAACCCGAGCCGCACCGGCATGCGCGTACACGTCACGTTCCTGCGTGGCGGTCAGGTCGAGGGCGAACCGGTACGCCTGGACCGTCTTCACCCCGGGTCCCCGGTGACCGCCTCGACCGCGCGGCGGACACGGTCCGCGGCGGCACGACGGCCATACAGGCGGGCGCACAACGATGTCAGGATCTCGGTGACGTCGCCGACCAGGTCGTCATCGACCCCGGCTGGGTCGACCACCAGCAGTCGGCGCCCCTGCGCGGCCAGGGCAGCCTCCACGTACTCGGCACCGAACCGGGCGAACCGGTCCCGATGCTCGACCACAACTGACGATCGAACGGCCATCAGTTTGTCGTCCCCCATAGCCGCGCTCTCCGCAAGGGTTGCTCAGACCGGCTCACTGTCGACACCGTAGATCAGGGGTACGACAACTCGGCTCCGTCGTGACAGCCCGAGGCAAAATCGGTGGGTCGTCGACGAGAAGTACGTCAGCATGATCAGCAGGCTCGGCCGAGCACGCCCCGACCCGTCACCGACCAAACCGGAAGGTGTGCCCCCTTGTCCACGTTCAGCGTCACCGCCGAACCACTCACCATCCACCCCCACGACAACGCCGACGCCCTCGAACTCGCCCAGGTCGGGCTCTACCGTGCCGTCGTCGCCAAGGGCGCGTACCGGACCGGCGACTACGCCGTCTACATCCCCGAAGCCGCCGTACTCCCCGAGCCGCTGATCGCCGAACTCGGCCTCACCGGGAAACTCGCCGGAGCCAACCACGACCGGGTCAAGGCCGTACGGCTTCGGGGCGAGCTTTCGCAGGGCATCGTCTGCCGCCCCTCCGCGGTCGCCGGTGAGGACCTCGAAGCCCACCACCGCGCCGGCACCGACTTCGCCGACCTGCTCGGGATCACCAAGTACGTACCGTCGATTCCCACGCACATGGCCGGCGAGATGACCGCCGCTTCCGACCTGATCCGCTGGGTCGAGGTCGAGAACATCCGCCGCTACCCGGACATGTTCGCGCCCGGCGAACCCGTCGTCGCCACCGAGAAGATCCACGGAACCGCCTGCCTCACCACCGTCACCGCGGACGGCGCCGTACACGTCACCTCGAAGGGCTTCGGCCACCAGCACCTCGCCATCGTCGAGTCCGACTCCAACCTCTACTGGCGCGCGGTCCGCGCCCATGCCGTCGCCGAGGTCGCCGCCGACCTGGTCGCGAAGTTCAGCGCGTCCCGGGTCGGCATCTTCGGCGAGGTGTTCGGCAAGGGAGTCCAGGATCTCGGGTACGGAGCCGACGCCGGCCGGGTTCCGGGCTACGCCGCCTTCGACATCGCGGTGGAGACGCCGGGCGACGGCCTCGTGTGGCTCGCCCCGGCCGAGGTCGCCGACCTGCTCGACGGCCGGCTGCCGATGGTGCCGACCCTCTACGCGGGTCCCTACGACGAGGCGGCGCTGATCGCGCTCGCCGACGGGACGACGGTTCTCGGCGACGGCACCCACATCCGGGAGGGAATCGTGGTTCGGCCCGCCGCCCGGCGGGAGTCTGCGTCTTCTCGGATGATCGGCAAGCTGGTGTCACCGGCGTACCTGACCCGCAAGGGTGGCACGGAGTTCGAGTAGCGCCGTGGTTGCCGTTCCGGCCGGGGTGGACCGTACGGCTTAGGGTGCGAACATGACCTTGAGCCCTGCCGCCGCCGCGTCCTCGAACGCGAACGCCCTGCTCGCCGAGACCGTGCGGGCGACGGAGGCCGATCCGCTCGACGCCGCGTACCTGGAAGGTCTGTGCCGGGAGATCGACGGCCGGATCACCCGCGGTGACGCGATGATCGGAATCCTGCCGGTCCAGGCGTACGACGTACTGGTCCGTGGCTACGTCGCCGCGGCGCTGGCCGGCCGGACGGAGGTGTGGACGCTGCTGGGGCAGCGGCTGCTCGACCTGCCGTTCGGGCGGCCACCGGCCCTGCCGTCGCCGCACCCGTTCCCGGCCGGCGAGGACGAGATCCTGGACGCCGCCCTGCGCTGCTTCGCCGAGGCCGCCCGGCACGGCAGTCGCCAGGGCGCGTACCGGTTCGCCGCCGCCGGCCGGCCGGCGGTGCGGCGGGTCGGGCCGTACGCGCTGACGCTGCTGGAACCGCTGCTGGCCGACGACCCGACCGGGGAGGCGAGCTACTGGTCCGGCATCACGCACTACCTGCTGGGCAACGGCGGGACCGCGCTCGGGTATCACGAACGGGCCGCCGCGGCCGGAAACGCCGACGCGATGTTCGAACTGCACGTCCTGTACGGAACCGGGGACACGGTGCCGCGCGACGACGTGGCGGCCCGGCAGTGGCTGATGCGGGCCGCCGATCGGGAGCATCCGCGCGCCCTCTACAACATCGCGGCCGGTCATGCCACCGGCCAGGGATTTCCGCGGGACGAGGCGGCCGCGGCCGGCTGGTACGAGCGGGCGGCGATCGCCGGGAGCCCTCGGGCTGCCGCCACCCTGGGCGTGATGTGTCTGCTCGGCTCCGGAGTCACCACCGACCCGGCCCGGGCCGCGAGGTGGCTCGACCAGGCCGAGGAGCAGGGTTTCGACGTCAGCGGCTGGCTGGAACAACTCGGCCTGAGCCGCCCATCCTGAACGGGAGCGGCTTCCGGGTGCCGGATTCGCCACCGATCGACGCGGAGAGGTTTCTTGGGCGAACACCTGCAGGCACGTGACCTGGAGGAAATGGTCACCCGGTCCAACGGTCAGGACTGGTCGGTCTCCTGGCACCCGGGCGCCAGCGCCCCGGCCGGTCGGTCGCACGGTGCCGCCGGAATCTGCGTCACCGGGGATGCCCAACTCGTGCTCATCAGCCACGACGGCGCGCACTGGGGCTTTCCCGCCGGTCGACCCGAGGGCGACGAAAGCCCACTGGAGACACTGCGTCGGGAAGTCCTCGAGGAGGCCTGCGCCGTGGTCGGAGACGCGCGCGTCCTCGACTACTCCCGCAGCCGGTGCCTTCGCGGGCACGAGCGAGGGCTGGTGCTGGTCCGGTCGTACTGGTGGGCGGAGGTCGAACTTCTCCCGTGGCAGCCGCGGTTCGAGATCACGCACCGCCGGATCATTCCAGTGACAGAGGCGACGGACGTGGTTCGCGACCCCGACGAGGCGGCCACCCGGATCGCGCTGCGGGCGCTGGACGAAGCCGGTGTCGAGTAGGGCGTCCCACCTTCTTCGCGGTCGGCACCGGAGTCGAACGGATCCGGGCAATCGATCATCGGGAGCATGGTGAGGGCGGTTCGGCCCCACATGAGGTGTCGGCCGGAGCTCCCTGTCTTCCACCACGATCCAGCAGGTCGTACGGTCGGCTCGTGGATGTCTTCCTACTTTGGCATGTTCGACATGCCCCCTTTATCGACGGTAGACCGACTCGGCACCGGGATGAGGACGGACAGTTGGAGTGGAACGAGCAGGATGGCGATGACCTGAAGATGCTCGGCGTCTATTCCACGGAGCAGAAGGCTCAGGAACGCATCGTCCTCGCACGATCACTTCCTGGTTTCCGCGAGGAGCCCAACTGCTTCCTCATCGACCGGCACACGATCGACGAAGCCCGGTGGGACGATGGCTTCGTCACCGCTCTCCACAACGAGTGAGATTCAACCGGCTCACGCCGATGACTGGTTACAGACGATTCGAACACACGCTGGGGCGGCCCCGATCCAGCTCCCACAGACTCGGACCCGCCCTCTACCCGCCAGATCTGAACTTGGTAACGCTCCCTGCTCGAGCCAGATGCCGGTACGGCCGTCAGAGTTGATTCATGTGGCTGCGAGGGGTAAGGGTTTCGATCTCGCCACGATACCCGGCCCTGGTACCAGCCGGGTCCGGCGCCCAGGGCTCCGAGTTCGATCGCGGGCATAGTGGGCTGGTCGATGAAGACCTCGCCACTGGGGCATTCGAGAAGGAAGGTCTGACCGCCATCCCAGCCGGCCCGAACCGGACCATTCTCCGCTGGATCAGAATCCCATACCTGGAACTCCACCTCGACCACGACTTCCGCTTGGGCGCAATACACCAACAACTGCGAGGTGTCGGTCGCGACAATGGACTCCCGAGCATGCCGGAAGAGGGCGTGTGTGGCACCAAGCTCGGGTTCCTGCAGCCAGTCTCGGAGGCTGAAGTGCTGGTACAACGGCAGAATCTCATGCCGCACCTGTTGGATTCTTACCGCACTCATGCCCCAACCTCACCATGGATGCCCCACAGGCTGGGTGCCCGAGGCGGCGACCCGACACCCGACCACGCGAGGCGGCCGCCCCACCGAGAACTAAGGCGTGTTTCGTAAGTCGGGCTGTCCGCCACGTAGTTGCGGCGTGGCGTGATCGGTAACTGAAGAGGTCTCCGGTATCTGGTTCTGCGACCAAGCAAGAACTTCATACCGGAGACCTCGTGCCCAGCGTAGCGGTGACGAGGCGGCATGACCTGACCGACAGGCAGTGGGCCGTTCTGGCCCCGCTGCTGCCTGCCGCGCCTGTGACGGGTCGTCCGCCGAAGTGGGAGAGACGACAGCTCATCGACGGGATCCGGTGGCGGATCCGGATCGGCGCCCCGTGGCGTGACGTCCCGGCGGAGTACGGGCCCTGGCCCACCGTCTACGGCCTGTTCCGCCGCTGGCAGCGTGACGGGACCTGGGACCAGATCCTGTCCGCGTTGCAGGCCGCCGGCGACGCGCGGGACCGGATCGTCTGGACGGTGAGCGTGGACTCGATGACCAGCCGCGCCCACCAGCACGCCGCGGGTGCCCGTAAGGACGGCCATCTGCAGAAGGAGCCACCCGGCGGCGTACACGACGAGCCGGCCGACCACGCGCTGGGCCGATCGAGGGGTGGGCTGACCACCAAGGCGCATCTGGCCTGCGAGCAGGGACAGAAGGTCCTCTCCCTGATCGTGACCGCCGGGCACCGTGGTGACAGCCCACAGTTCATCCCCGTCCTGGACCGCATCCGCGTGACCCGCCCGGGCGTGGGACGGCCCCGCACCCGCCCCGACCTGGTCCTGGCCGACAAGGCCTACACCAGCCGCGGCAACCGCCGATATCTACGCTCCCGCGGGATCAAGGCCTGCATCCCGAACAAGAAGGACCAGGACGCCCACCGCAAGGCCAAAGGCTCCAGAGGCGGCCGCCCACCCGCTTTCGACAAGGACCTCTACCGGCTACGCCACGCCGTCGAGAACGGCATCAACCGACTCAAACGCCACCGTGGCGTCGCCACCCGCTACGACAAACTCGCCGTCCGCTTCCAAGCCGTCCTGACCATCACCATCATCACCGAATGGCTCTGACCGACTTATGAAACACGCCTTAGTTCGGGGCCGGCAGGCACGCCAATGCCCGTAAGACCTCTCTGGCACGAAATGTGCCTCGGTCGCTCAGTTCTCGGAGGGGCACATACGGGGTGTCGTCGACGCGTGAAAACTGACCCCCTGGCGGCGCGGGGGTTCTCGGGCGTCGCCAGATTGCTGACGAGCCGGTCGACGCGCGCTAGCGAACTACGTGTTTCCGATGCCGCGCCCATTCGCGACCAGGCCCGCCCCTCCTGCGCGGTTGCCTGGATCAGCGCCGAAGAGCCGGCCGGGGCGACGACCTGCGCGGACGACCCAGGATCACCGCTGCTCGACCTCCTGTCGCAGCGGGCGCATTCGAGGAACCTAACGTCTCGGGCTCAACCTCAAATCAGGTCACGACGCCTGGCCGGTGACATGCGGCTCGCGAGGCCAGCGACCCGGCCGACGAATCGGGATGAGTACAGAAACGTCGGCCAGTTACCGCCAGCCCGTCCACCTGCCGCAGCCCCCGGGCGTACGCATCACGTGCGGCGCGTGCCGGGCGACCCTGAACCTTCCGACTTCCGGGTGCGGGCCAGGCTTGTCGCGTGGCTTCATCCAACGGCCGCCAGGTAATCCGAGTAGAACAGGCCCAGGCCGACCGCCACGCAGACACCGGCCACGATCCAGAACCGGACCACAATCTTGACCTCACTCCATCCGGCCAGCTCGAAGTGGTGGTGCAGTGGCACCATCCGGAAGACACGTCTACCGGTGGTCCGGAACGAGACGATCTGGATCACCCAGGTCGTCGTGATGATGACGAAGAGCCCGCCGATCATGATCGAAAGCAGGGTGGTGCGGGTTGCCACCGCGAGGCCGCCGATCAGGCCGCCGAGCCCGAGCGCGCCCACGTCACCCATGAAGATCCGGGCCGGGGACGTGTTCCACCACAGGAAGCCCACGCAGGCGGCGGCAGCCGCCGCCGCGATTATGGCGATCTCCAAGGGGTCCCGGACCTGGTAGCAGTAGTCGTTCGCGCGGGCGTACGCGTCGTCGGCACACCAGTGCCGGTACTGCCAGAAGCCGATCAGCGCGTACGCGCCGAGCACCAGGATCGACGCGCCGGTGGCCAGGCCGTCAAGGCCGTCGGTGAGGTTCACGCCGTTCGACATCGCCGTGATCACGAAGACGAACACGATCACCGTGCCGACCTTGCCGACGTTCAGCCAGTTGATGTCCCGGATGAGCGAGATGTGCTCGCTGGCCACGGTCTGGCCGTTGGTGCTGGCGCCGTAGAGCGCGGCGATGCCGAACCCGCCACCGACGATCGCCTGGCCGAGCAGCTTGCCCTTGGCCGACAGGCCGTCGGAGTTGCGCCGGCGCACCTTCAGGAAGTCGTCCAGGAAGCCGACCGCGCCGCAGAAGACGAACAGGCCGAGCAGGACCAGGGCCGTCATGCTCGGCCCCTCCTGCGCGACCTGCCGCTCGGGCAGGGTCGTCAGGGCGACGTGCCCAGCCACGTACGCGCAGACGGTCGCCACGATGAACACGACGCCGCCCATCGCGGGGGTGCCCTTCTTGCCCTGGTTGCTGGCGAGCCCGATGGATCGGATCGGCTGGCCGGCCTTGAGCGCGGTGAACACGCGGATCGCCACCGGCGTGCCGAACAGGGAGATGATGAACGCGACCGCGGCCGCGACGATGACTGCCCTCACGGGCGATCGTCCACGAGGACCGGAAACGCTTTCGGCATGGCCGGCATCCTTCCAGCGAGGAACGCATCCTCACAAATCAGGAGCCGACCGAACCGGGGCAGGTCCGTCCTTTGTGGAGTACGTGATTAGGATCGTGGAGTCCACGTCGAGCACCGCCGCATCATCACTGATTCCGCGTTAGTCACCCAGCAACGCGGCGGCCCTGCGCCTGAGCAGAAATATGACCGCCGCCGAGAGGAGGAAGGCAGAGGCGACAACAAGCACAAGGAGACCTATGGGGTTGCTGTCCGACACCGAGCCGCCGATGGCTACGGCCGCAAAGCCCAGAGCCGTAAGCAGGTATTGAACGGCCAGCAATCTTGGGTCACGTATCCGGCGTCCGGGCCAGAGAACTACCACTGGGTTGCGGCGGCTCCGGACGAACAAGACAGCGGCCATACTGCCGTTCAACAGGACGACCGAGCCGAGCACAATGAGTTCCATGGCTCGAAGCGGAGGCGCGAGCATGACGTTACAACGCACATCCACCCTGCTCTAGCCGGCGCCGGCAAGGCCCGCGCTCACCTGCCATCCCGTCTGCCGCCGACCCGCCCGTCTGGGGAGCGGGCCGCCGCCGGGTCGCCACGTCAAGCGGACCTTGACGCGCGTACGGACGCTGGCGGGCCGGGCGGTGGTCTGCTCGGCTTGCCCGGGTCGTCGGCTGGCGGGATGGCCCTGCGCAACCACCCACGGACCGCAACGCGCGGACGGAGCCCCGGCCATCCTGGAGTCGTTGCGCCCCCGCCGGAGGCGCAGTGACCGCGACCCGTCCGCCGCCGCGACCCGCCGCGCGGACCCGGCGCGCCCTTCCCTGCGCCGCGCTGCTCGGGCGCGGCGCCAGCCGGCTGCCGCCCCCATGAAACTCAACCGCTCTCGGCGCTATCGTCTGCGGCGGCCCGGACTTTCCGCTCTCCGCGCCAGCCGCCGGGCGTGTTGCATGGCCGGAGTCGGAGCGTCAGCGGAGCGCCGGACGCGCTCCCAGGCAGCGGCGCGTGCGGCCCGTCTCTGGCCGCCTTGATAGACGTCCAGAAAGTTCTCCCACACGGGCCGGCAGCCGGCCGGCATTGCCCTGGAAGGACGGCGGAGTGGACCGCTTCGAAGGCCGTTGCTGGTTGGACTGGTGGGCGAATTCGTCAACCGTGCTCGGCAGTGTCGAGGTGCACGTCGTGATCGCCGCTGCTGACAACGTAACTTGGGCGGCTCATGGTTGCCTGGTCAGCGACAACGACGAGGACCGCGACGGCTTCGCATTCTTGTGCGATCTCGATCCCCTGTTCATGCTTCGGCTCGAGGACGGGAGCACGGTCGACGTCATCGTGCACCCCGTTGATGGGCATCGAAAATTCACCCTTAGCGAGTACACCGGCACCTTTGAGTGATCCTCCGATTAGGAAATCCATCTATAGCTATAGCGCTACCGCCCTGCCGAGGACGGCACCGCCGACACCGTGACGGTCGGGGCGCTCAGCTTCGCCGGCTCCGGCTGGCTGACCGAGAGCGATGCTCTGGGTTCCCGAAACTGTCCGCCTGCCGTCCGAAAAGGGCGCCGCCCTTGCTCCTACCGGTCGCGCCCGGTCGATCGCCGCAGCCCCGGCGACACGCGTACAGTTTCTGCCCACGAATGCGTGGCCAAGCGTGCCCCCTCGTGGCGATCCAGGAACGCGGCAAGGTCATCCAGCGGTGCGACCTCCATCAGGACGTGATCTTCAGGCTGCGGGGAGAACGCCGCGAGCAGCGCCGCACGAAGCTCAGCGTCGAGCACCGGCAGGACGTACGGCGCCGAAACGTTCCGGTCGAACTCCTCGGGGCAGGTGCCGCGCAGAAACATCAGTTCGAAGACACGGCGGGTGGGACTGCCCGGCTCTGGGTCTTCCGAGGTCGTCAGGATCGTGCCGAGGCGGAACCCGGGTGCCGTTTCCGCGAGTTCGTCCAAGATGGCGGTCTCATTGCCGTTCCACCAGCGCCGCACATCGTCATCGGACACGTCTTCAACGATCGCGACCAGCCACAGGTCCTGGACCCATCCATCCACTAGTTCAGTGTGACGAACCTCAGGTCGCTGCACCGCACTGCCGTACGGACAGCAGAAAGGCCACCTTCATCGATGGAAGGTGGCCTTTGAACTGCGTGGGCGATACTGGGATCGAACCAGTGACCTCTTCGGTGTGAACTGTCGGCAGGATGGTCCGGCTTGGTCGCGTACGAGGTCAGCCGGGGTGCTGCGGTCGCTCGGGGTGCGGCTCGGTTGCTGGCGTTGCTGTACTTCGCTGCTGTACCGCCGCCAAGCCGGCGTGCCAGGGAAATCGGGCGATCTGTTCGTCGCCGGTGCCGGGCGGGTGTGGGGTGAAGCCACCCGGTCCGAGCAGGACGGCGACGCCTTCGCCGCGTAGTGCTTCGACAGCGTGGTGGAAGGGCCGACGTGCCGCGAGGGCCTGGTTGACGAAGGGCAGGAGCACTGTCGGGGTCCGGCGACCGATAGCTTCGGCGGCGACGTTGAGGGCGTACGTGTCGTTGATGCCGAGGGCGAGCTTGTTGACCGTGTTGTAGGTGGCGGGCGCGATCAGAACCGCGTCGTCCCGGCTACGACGGGTGCGCGGTTGGCGGGGACGGTAGTCGCTGCGTACCGGGGTGCCGGTCTGGCGTCCGAGGGCGTCGGTGTCGATGAAGTCGAGTCCGGCCGGGGTGGCGACGATCCGCACCGTCCAGCCGTCGGTGTGGGCGAGGTCGACGAGAGTCCCGACGTGAGGTGCGGGTCCGGCGCCGCAGACGATGACGCACAGGGTTCTGGTGGTCATACCGGGGCGCCGATCGTCTGGGCGTACTCGATGGCGCGTCGTTGGGTACTTGGCGGGCAGGTGTGGGTGATGTCGGACAACAGGCGGTGTACCGCTTTGCGTGCCCGGACTTCTTCCGGGGCGTGTTGTTCGGCGTCCTGGACGGCGTCCAGGGCTTTGTCGTGCTTGCCCCACTGGGCGAATGCCTTGGCGGTGTCGATGAGCAGGGTGGCTCTGCGTTCGGCGATCGGTACCTGGTGCAGGTTGATGGTGGCGGCCAGGTCGACGGCGGTTCCGGCGTCGCCGAGCCTGACGGCGGCGGAGACGCGGTGCATGGTGACGTTGGTAGGGCCGAACGCGGTCCAGTGTTGGTTGTCGTCGCGCCCGAGACGGTGGGCGGCCTGGTCGGCTTCGTCGAGGAGTCCCTGGGTCTTGTGCCGGTCCTGGACCTGGGCGGCGGCGACGGCTGCGCGCAGGGTCAGGGCTCCGTACACCGAGATCGCTCCGCTGGTGGCGTTGTCGGTGTCGCGGCCGAGTTGGTTGGCGGCGGTGACGGCGATGTTGATGGCCTGGATGGGATGTCCGGCGGCAGAGAGGGTGTGGACGACGGCGCGGGCGCTGGAGGCGACGGCGAGGGGGTGACCGCTGTGGCGGGCGGCGTTCATGGCCCGGTCGGCGGCCACTGATGCCAGTGCGGGTTCGTCGAACTTCAGCAGCAGACCGCTGGCGACCTGGTGCACCGCGGCAACCATGGTGTCGAGCAGCCGGCGTTGGTCACCGTCGTAGACGGTTCGGGCGTGCCGGACGACCGCGAGCAGGTCCGGGACCGCGTCGAGGGCCTGGTGGTACCGGCTGTGCTGGTAGGCGTGCCGTACCGCCGCGACTCTTGACTGAAGGTGCTCCAGAGGTGGGATCTGGTCCGGGGTGTGACCGGTTGAGGTCAGCAGCGCGGCGATCAGTCGGCCGGTGCCGGTCGGCCGTTGGCCGGCCGCCGAGACTGCGATACAGGCGAGTGGACCTCCGGCGCGAAGCAGCGCGCGTCGGTCAAGCGTCCCGCTCCCTGCTGCCGATCGGCTGCGGGTGTCGCTGTCGTTGGGGTCCGGGCTCGGTGTCGCGGACGGCGTGACAGTCCGGTCGTTTTCCTCAGGCAGGAGGAACCAGCGCAGGTTGGCGGGAATCTGTAGCAGCCTCGCCCACTGGTAGAGCCGGTCGAGATGCATGGTCGCCTTGCCGTTCTCGATCTGGCTGAGCTTGGGCTGGCTCATCCCGCACCAGGCGGCGACGACGGTTTGGGCGACCGGGTGCCGGCCATGCCACGGGTGGTAGCGCCAGGCCCGGATCACCTTGCCGATATGCCGGCCCGACAGGGCGCGTCGCAGAGGGGGATGGTTCCAGAAGTCCGCTGGTACCTGCGGCGGGCTGTCGACGCCCCGCTCCCGTGCGCCACAGCCGGCACAGACCACCTCACGGTTGTCCCGCGCGAGCCGCGCATCGCAACGCACACACCGACGGCCCGCATCGTCGACACCCGTGCCCATCATCGGCCCCCATACGCTCCGCTGCCGATCCGACATCGATCACCGTACCGGTTGACGGGTTCCAAAGACGGCCGGAACCGATCGTCTCGAAGCCTGCGATTGGGCTGGTCGGGAATTTGGCACGCGATATTCGGAATCCTGATAGAGATCCTTTCGAGGCGCTTATGCCGGCCAAGCCGGATGCGGACTGTCGAGCCCGCCGGCACGAGGAGAAGGTTGGTTCCGCGCCGCACGTCGAGCCTGTGCTCCACAAGGGATGGCACACGGACGGCCATCTTCACGCTCTCCCTCGACAGCCGCGTGCACAACACATCCACGCCCGTACCTCTGACGGAAGGTGCCCCCTGTGCCGTTCAAGGAACCCGTCCGCAAGACCCTGCGTGCCCAGTGGCTCGGTTACCTCATGCGCGAGCTACGCCGCGAACGCGGCGTCACGCTCAAGGAGGCCACCGAGTACCTCAACCGCGACCACTCGGCCCTCGCCAGGTACGAGCGGGCGGAGTGGCCGTTCAAGCGCGACGACGTGATGGCCCTGCTCGACATCTACGGCGTCGACGACCCCGACCGCCGCGCCAGGATCCTGAAACTGTCCGAGGAATGCTGGCGCACCGGCGAATGGGACCTCGACTACGCCGACGAACGCCACAACCGCGGCTACGTCGACCACGACTGGCTCGAAGAACACGCCACCAGCATCAACATCTACGCCACCCACCTCCTCCCCGACCTCCTCCAAACCCCCGCCTACACCGCCCACGTCATCCAGCTGCGGGAACGGACGAAGAAGCGCACCGAACACCAGGGCCGGCTCGTGGACAAGCTCATCACCCGGCAGCGGGCGTTCGAGGCCCGCACCAACCGCCTCAACGTCGTCATCGACGAAGCCGCCCTCCACGTGAAGACGCCCGACCCGGACCTGATGCGCGAACAACTCGCACACGTCTCCGCCCTCGCCCAACGAACCCGGATCAACATCCAGGTCATCCGATCCGACGTCAACACCGCCGCCCGCGCCTGGGGACCGTTCGAACTGTTCCTGATGCCGGACCCGTACCCCGAGGTCGGCTACCTCGACAACCTCGCCGGCCGCATCTACGTCGAAACCCCACACAGCAAACGCTTCGTCCTCGCCTACGAACAACTCCAACAAGCCGCCCTCAACCCCAGCGACTCCATCAAGGTCATCCGGCAAGCAGCCGAGCAGGCATAGCCACCGAAGCCACAACCGTGCTCCAACCGGCCACCCGCGCAGTCAGGCGGGTGGCCAATCCTCGTGGCCTCGGGTGGGCCGCAGCTTCCCAAGCCGACGATCGACAGGGGCAGTTCAGCACCGACCGCTTCCGTGTCATGGAACGATCATGAGCCACCGACCGGCGCCTACCTGGGCTCTGAACTGGCCAAACGTTCCACTCTTGTCCATGAACGTCCGGCACCGTTCGCGCCTGTCGTCACCCAGATAGTCACCCGCCGTGGCTCGCCGGCCGCGCGCTTGCTCGGCTCTCGACGACTACCGGGCCTCAAGCGGTTTCTACCGGCAGAGCCAGAAGCCGTCTCCCTCGTAGAAGGTCACGCCTCCGTCCCGCTGACGAACGCAGACCGTCGAGCCTTGGATCCAAAGTTGCTCGCCTACGTGCAGCAGTACGGGATGCGGAAGCTCCACTGCCCAGTCTCCGGCCTCAACCATCGTCACGATGGTCAACCGCGCCACGGAAGCAGGGTCGGTCCGAACCGTGCCAGTCGAGTCATCGCCCCGACCAAGCTGCATCTGCATGAGATGAGGCTACCGACCGCCGGCAGCGCCATTCACACGTTGAAGCGGAACCTAGACGGGCGGTGGCATGACCTGCAGCAACATTCCCGGAGCGCTGGTCACGCCCCCTTCGACTCACGTCCTTCACCGCTTCTTGACGACGTTTCACGCCGTCTCGTGCCCCGGACGACTCCTTGCCCCCCAGGCAACGATCACCGGTCCCTGAACTGCTCTGCCACGCGTTCTGACCTCCCGAAACGGTCCTCGTGAGTCCACGCTCGTCCGCCGGCGTCCGTATCAATCGTCACCCAGTTAGACACCCAGCCGAAGCTGCGGACGTACGAGCGGACCGGAGGGGATTCGAACCCCCGGCGAGGCATGGCACGCCAGCGGTCCCACCCACCTTCGAGCCGACCGCGCGCACGGCACCGACTCTCGACACTGCAATAACCCGCCCCTGCCACCGGCCCACGGACACTTTGCCCTGCTCGGCCCAGACCTGCCGCATCGTCAGCGTTGCGCAGTCATCCACCTATCTCGCATGCACGCTCCAGTTGGGACACAATGCCCAGGTGACTGACGACTGGAAGGCTTTGACGCCGGCACGGCGCAGGAGCCTTGTTGATGCGTTGAAGGCGAAGCAAGGCAGCTTCAACCGGGCAAATAGCGCTTTAGACCTATTCCTCAGGTTTGCATTTGATGCGATCAAAGAGCAGCAGAACATCGCAGGAGAAGTACTTGCCAAGCTCGAAAAGCCGATGAATGCGAAAATCCCTGCCAACCAAACCATAAAGTTGGATGACTCAGCAAGAGCCTCAGTGAAAACGGCGTCGCTAGAGCTGACAACAGAACAGCTGGAAGCGCTGATGAAGGTACTGCGAAAAGCGCATGGCACCTTCGACTTGCAACCACAGATCCTGCGCGAAATGGCACTAATCTATTCATGCGCACTATTCGATGGACTCATTGCCGACGCGCTCCAGACAATATTTACACACGTTCCAGCGCAGCTACAGTCTGCCAAAAGGTTGACCTACGAAGAAGCCTTGGCGTTCGATACCAGGCAGGATCTGATTGCCGTACTGGCACAACGAGAGACGCTTGAGATTACAAGGCAGAGCATTGAGAAGCAAATTGCCTACTTCTCGACAACACACCGCGTTGATGCACTTGGACCAGCAGGCGTCAACCTTGACGACATCGCCAAGATCACCGAACAGCGCAACCTCTTCGTCCACAACAACGGAATAGCTAGCACGTCCTACTTCCAAAATTATGACAAAATGCGCGTCCCAGGTGAACGAATCCTTCTCGAGGATGAGGAGCTGAAAGAGAGTACCCGCCACCTTGCCCGCGTCGGAAACTCACTAGTCAACGGCCTCGTAAGCAAGTTCGCGCCTAAGGCAGAGAGTCCCGACATGAAGGAGATTTAACGACTACTGCCACGACATCCTGCCATCCCGTCTGCCGTCGGCCCGCCCACCGTGGGAGCGGACCGCCGGCCCGGCCCGCCATGACACGCGGACCTTGACATCCCGTACGGACGCTGGCGGGTCGGAGCGGATGGTCTGCTCAACTTGCCTGGGGCGATGGCGGACGGAATGGCTCCCACCACTACCACCCACGGACCGCGACCCGCCGACGGCGGCCAGCCATCCCGGAGCCAGAGCCCTCCCCCTCCCCTCGGAGGCGCGGTAACCGCAACCCCGTACGGCCCGGCCCCGCTCGTCGACGCCGGTCGGGTCGGCGGGCTGCGCGGCCTGGCCCGTCCCTCAACGGCCTGAAGTGGTACTGGTTGACCTGCGCTAATGGCCCGTTAACGGCTGACCAGGGGCGGTACGCCGAGTCCCCTCCGGACACCGCAGTGTGGACATCGGTCGGTGGGGCGGCCGCACCATCGGGCTAGATGGGAGCGTGGAGGGCGTGGGAACCGTGGCTGAAAATGATCTCAATGTGCCTGATCGCTTCGAAGGGCCCACAACACTCGATCCACTCAAGCACGTACTGGCTACTATGGAGTGTGCCCGTTGCCGCACCTGAACAACACCCGAAGTGATCTTGAATTGGAGTAGAGTGTCAACTCTCGGTTTCGGCTGGAACGAACTAGATGCGCTTGGTTCTATCCTCGGCGGAATCTTTGGTGCCGCCGCATTCATAGTCGCCTTCTTCGTCCTTAAAGGCGAAATTCGAACGCGTAAGGACTTGGAGGAGGACCGTCGAAATGAGCGCCTCGATGACGAGCGCCGACAAGCTCGACTCGTGTTCGCAACGCTCGACCGGGACGAGCCAGTAGACTCTACCAGCGACGAACCCGACGTTTACTCATCAGTTCGTGTCCGGGTTTTCAACTTCAGCGATGCCCCCATCTGGGACATCAAGATCCCTATACCGGGCCGCGAAGATCGCCCATTGCTAATAGAGCGCGTTGATCCGCAGAGCTCAGAGGGAAATGGATGGCTAGACGCTCCGGCCGACTGGCATCTTATGAATGTCGGGCCAGGATGCCCCGGGACACCTCACTGGACAACCTTTGATGTCATATTCGTCGATAATCAGGGACGACGCTGGCGGAGATCGGGGCGCAGTGAACCCATTCGACTACTCGACAGCGATGATCTACACCCTTAACTTCCAATTTCTTCGCCTTCCGACAGCCGTCTCACTCCCCCGCCATCCCGTCTGCCGTCGACCCGCCCACTGTGGGAGCGGGCCGCCGCCCCGGCCCGCCATGACAAGCAAACGTTGACGGCTCGTACGGACGCTGGCGGGTCGGGGCGGTGGTCTGCTCGGCTTGCCCGGGTCGATGGCGGGCGGGATGGCGCCACCGCAACCACCCACGGACCGCGACCCGCCGACGGCGGCCGGGCATCCCGGAGCCCGAGCGCCCCCGCCGGAGGCGCAGTAACCGCAACCCCGTACGGCCCGGCTCCCGCTCGTCGACGCCGGCCGGGTCGGCGGGCGCGTCGGCCTGGTCCCGGTCGTGGCCGGCTGCCGGCCGGCGCACCCCAACCACTCGGAAAGCTGGTGCCGTCGTCAGCGGCCCGCTTGGGCCTTCCGCTTCCGCGCCAGCCGTCGGGCGTGTTGCGTGGCCGGAGTCGCAGCGCCAGCGGAGCGACGGACACGCGCCCAGACGGCGGCGTGTGCGGCCCGTCTCGGGCCGCCTTGATAGACGTACAGAAAGTTCTCCCACCGGCCGGCAGCCGGCCACCCCGGTCCGATCACGCCGGGTTGACGTGTCGGGACTCGGTGCTACTCTTGCGGCGTCGAGTACGCCAGCGCGGCCCTTCCGCCGGATCGCTGGACTCGACTTCGGAGTTGCCGAGCGGCCTTCTCGCCGCTGACGCGGACCACGATCCGCCGGCTCTCGATCATCCCGAATCCACTGAGCGACCCAGCACGGCTCTTCGCCGTCCACGATGGCCCGGATTCGATGACCGCACGGGTGGCGGAGCCTGCGGCACTCCAGCCGGACGCCGGCAACCAGGCTCCCCCACCCGTCCCGGCCACCAGGCCGAAACAAGCGGAAACGGCTGACGAAGCCGTCCACCTCTGGCATGAACCGTCGCTCGCACGGCGGTGCCAGGAGACCCGACGAACGCCACCAGCGGAACGCATGACCCTGCAGGTGGTGGCGGCTCGTCCCCGTCCCTGCCACCACCCCCCGAGGAGAGAGGTCATGCCCACCACACTCGACCTGCACCGGCCCGGTGTCGCCGCCGGCCGGGATGCCCAGGCCCTGCACCGTGCCGCCACCACGCCGGACTACTTCGGCTGGCTGGCGCACACCAGCGCTGCCGGCGGCTGCACCCGCCCGATCCGCCTGACCGGCACGCTCACCGCCGTCGACCCGACCACCGGCCGGGTACTGCACGACCGGCACACCGACGACCTGCCGGACCGTACGCTCTACAAAGCCTGCGGCAACCGCCGCGCCGCCCAGTGCCCCGACTGCGCCTGGGTCTACGCCGGCGACGCCTTCCAGGTCGTCCGGTGCGGCCTGACCGGCGGCAAGGGCGTACCCGCCTCGGTCGCCCGGCACCCGGTCGTCTTCGCCACCTTCACCGCCCCTTCCTTCGGCACGGTCCATCACCGGCACATCGCCCGCCACACCTGCGCCGACCGGCGACGCTGCGACTGCCGGCCCGCACCGTGCCACGCCCGCCGTACCGCCGCCACCTGCCGCCACGGGCGGCCCGCGGCCTGCTTCGCCCGCCACGACACCGACGATCCGCGGCTCGGGCAGCCGCTCTGCCTCGACTGCTACGAGCACGACCACCAGGCCGTCTGGAACCACTTCTCCGGCGAACTGTGGCGACGCACCAAACAGGCCATCGAACGCCACCTCGCCGCACTGTGCCGCCGACGCGGCATCCGGCCGGTCCGAACCATCAACGGAAGTCGGGTACGGACCGTCTCACCGGTCCGGGTCGCGCACGGCAAGGTTGCCGAGATGCAGCGTCGGGGCGCGGTGCACTTCCACGTCCTGCTCCGCCTCGACGGCGTCGACCCGGACGACCGCAACGCCTTGGTGCCGCCGCCGGCCGGCATCACCGTCGACGACCTGGACGCCGCCGTACACGCCGCCGCCCGGCAGATCACCGTCACCACACCGCCACACCCGGACCGGCCGGCGGGCTGGCTGGTGGCCTGGGGCGCACAGACCGACGTACGCCGGCTCGACTCCACCGGCGATATCACCGACCGGTCGGTGGCCGCCTATCTCGCCAAGTACGCCACCAAGTCCACTGAGATCACCGGCCACTGTTCCACCCGCCTCACCCCGGACACCATCAACGGCTACGCCGATCCGGACGGCGACCACCTGGCCCGCCTCATCGACGCCTGCTGGCACCTCGGCCGCCCCACCCACACCGGAACCAGCAGCGACACGACAGCAGACGAACACCGTCAAGACCCCGTTGACAGCGGCTACGCCGGGCTGCGGCGGTGGGCGCACATGCTCGGCTTCGGCGGCCACTTCCTCACCAAGGCCCGCCGGTACTCCGTCACCTTCGGCCTGCTCCGCGACACCCGCACCACCTACCGCCGTGCCGAAGACGGCAGCGACGGAGACACCGTCACCGTCGGGGCGCTCAGCTTCGCCGGCTCCGGGTGGCTGACCGAGGGCGACGCCCTGTTGGCCAACACCGCCGCCGCCCGCCGACGGGAGAGCAGACGGGTCGGCCGCCAGGAACTCGACGCCCAGCTCGTCGGGGCCGCCGCATGAGCCGTGGCCTCACCCCGCGCTGGTACTCCCCCGCCGAGGTCGCCGTCCTGCTCGGCTTCGGCCTGTCCAAGGTCAAGATGAAGATCGCCACCGGTGAGCTGCGGTCCATCAAGGACGGCAAGTACCGCCGCGTCCTGCCCGAATGGGTCGACGACTACGTCCGCGAGCAGGTCGCACGGCAGGAGGCCGCCTGATGCCCGCCCGTACCCGTGCCAACGGCGAAGGCTCGATCTTCCCGTACCGCAACGGCTTCGCCGCGTACGTCTGGGTGACCAAGCCGGACGGCAAGCGGACCCGCAAGTACGTCTACGGCAAGACCCGCGAACTCGTCCACGACAAGTGGATCAGCCTGCACCGGCAGGCGAAACAGGGACCGGTGGCCACCAGCGTCCCGACCGTCGGCGCGTTCCTCTCCAACTGGCTGGCCGAAATCATCGAACCCCACCGGGCACCACTGACGTACGCCACCTACGAGACGTTCGTCCACCGCTACATCACCCCCCGGCCTCGGCACCAAACGGCTCGACCGGCTCCGGCCACGCGAGGTACAGACCTGGATCAACCAGGTGGCCCGCACCTGCCAGTGCTGCGCCCAGGGCAAGGACGCCGCCCGCCCGAAGGACCGGCGCCGCTGCTGCGCCGTCGGTCGCTGCTGCCAGGCCGTCCCGTCGACACGGACGGTCAGCGACATCCGGGCCGCGCTGCGGGCCGCCCTCGGCCACGCCCAGGCCGAAGAACTCATCACCCGCAACCCGGCCGTACCCGTCACCGTGGCGACCGTCCGCCGCCGCCGGGAAAAGGCGTGGTCGAGCGACGAGGCCCGCCGGTTCCTGGAGTCCGCCCGCCACGACGAAGACCCGCTGTACGCCGCGTACGCCCTGGTCCTCGTCGTCGGTCTGCGCAAGGGCGAGGCACTGGGACTCACCTGGCCCGACGTCGACCTCGAAGCGGGCGAGCTGACCATCGGCCGGCAACTGCAACGGGTACGCGGCCGGCTCCTGCACCGCGACACCAAGACACCGGCATCGGAGGCGACACTCCCGCTGCCCGACATCTGCGGCACGGCACTCAGACTCCGAAAGGCACAGCGCGACGGCGCACGGGAATCGGCCGGAAAGGCGTGGCAGGAATCCGACCTCGTATTCACCACCCGATATGGCACGCCGATCGAGCCACGTAACTTCCAGCGTTCCTGGCAGTCCCGGTGCATCAAAGCCGGCGTACGGCCGATCACCGTCCACGACGCGAGGCGTACCTGCGCGACGCTGCTGGCCGACCTCGACGTCCACCCCAGAGTCGCGATGCGGGTGCTCCGGCACGCCCGCTTCTCGGTGACGATGGAGGTCTACACGCAGGTGTCCTCGACCGCGACCCGGGACGCGCTGCGCCGGCTCGGAGCGGCCCTGGACGGCTGAGGCGTTGCTGTACTCCGCTGCTGTACGGGCAGCAGAAAGGCCACCTTCTTCGATGGAAGGTGGCCTTTGAACTGCGTGGGCGATACTGGGATCGAACCAGTGACCTCTTCGGTGTGAACGAAGCGCTCTCCCGCTGAGCTAATCGCCCTCAGCGCGCATGACTGTACCCGATGCCGCCACCCCGCCGCACATCCGGGGCGGCGGGTCGTCAGTTGGTCGCGAGGTACTTCAGGACGGTGGCCACCAGGTCGATGCCGAGGCCGAGCTTGACCGACAGCCAGACGACGACACTGACGAAGAGGAAGCAGGCGAGCGCGATCGCCCCTCTCACCAACAGCGACTGTCGGGTCACCCAGCGCGTCCAGGCGGTGACGTGCCTGCGGGTGAAGGCGAGCAGGCGGCGGGCCCAGTGGAACTCGACGGCCCAGATCGCGAGGCCGCCGATGACGATCAGCCAGCCGGGGCCGGGCAGCGGTACGAGGATCAGCCCGATGATGACCACGATGGCGCCGGTGACGCCGACGCCGATGCGCAGTGCGGCGCGTCCGGTGGGATTGGACCGGATCAGGTCGAGGGTGGTGCGCAGCCGTCCGCGCCGGGCGGGCGGGTCGTCGACGGCGACCGTGGTGGGTTCCGGCGCGACACCGGGTGACGGGGGCGCGCCGCCGGGCTGGCGGTCACCGCCTTCCTGACGCGGCACCGCATACCTCCACTCGTCGTCGTGTCCCGTTCGTTTCCCCGCGCCGGTCGGGCCGGCACCTTGTACGGGTGACCGATCGGTGATCTGCCCTGGGGTTGTGTGCTCGATCGAGGATTGTTCCGCAGTCATTTCGCTCCCCAGTGCACCACGGCCCGTCACTCAACAGGACAACTGGACGTTACCGGAGTGAGTCGACGTCTGAACCACCCGACGCCGGGCGGGACCGAGTGCTTAGGCAGAACCGGACATCGTACAAGGATTTTCGCATTCTTGTGATATTTCGGAACCGCCTTCCCACTACTGGGTGAGATCAGCGTATGGCGGAGCGTAACCAGGAGTATCACCTGAGTATGGGAAACGCGAGGCACGCGCGCCTCGCAGCGGTGCCGGGGGGAGTTCGTCCATGAGTGTCATCCGACCGACGACCGTCGAGGTCGAAACGTCGTTGCGGCTCGTCGCGCCTGATGCCACCGCATTGCCGGTGCGTGCCAGTCTGCGCTACGACCCAGCGGACCCGTACGCGGTCCACGTCCTGTTCCACGCCGAGTCCGCCGGCGGCGAGGCGGTGAGCTGGTCTTTTGCCCGAGAGTTGCTCGTCACCGGCCTCGACGAGCCGGCCGGGATCGGCGACGTGCGGGTCTGGCCCTGGGCCACCCCGCGGGGCGACTTCGCCGCACTCGCCCTTTCTTCACCTGATGGGAACGCACTGTTTGAAGTGCCCCGAAGTGTCCTGGTCCGGTTCCTGCGCCGGACGTACGTCGTCGTACCGCGTGGCCGGGAAACCGAGCACCTGGACGTCGACACTGCGGTCAACCGGTTGCTCGCCGGCCGCTGACCGCACCACCCGGTCCCCGGAAGACCGGACAACGGAGCGCCGCGCGGATCTGCCGAATCCGTGCGGCGCCTTTCTGCCAGCGAACTGCCAGAAATCCAGCTAACTGCCAGAAATCCAGCAATCGGTCAGAAGAAAAGGGTTTGCCCCGTCGGACCACGGGTAATCCGGGCCAGCGACACGGCGGTCCGTCCGCCGGTCGCGACCGGAAACGGGGGTTCGGCGGTGCGCCGTACCCCCGTCTTCCGTTCCCGGGGTGCGAACCCGCCCTGGTACGGCTACCGTCGGCGAGATGGTCCGTTTCGGTCAGTCCGACGGCGGCACGCGCTCGACCGCCCCGCTCCCCGGCCTGGCCGGGATCACCACAACTACCCTGCGTGAGCTTCGCTCCGACGGGGCGTACCCGCCGCCGGTGCTGCTCGACCGGCACATGCTGACCCTGGTCACGGTCGGCCACGGCAGCCACGACGTCGACTTCGAGAGCCACCCCTGCCGGCCGGGCACGCTGCTACTGGCCCGGCCCGGCCAGGTGATCCGCCTCGGCGACCAGCCCGGACTCGACGCGGTCGTCGTCTACTGGCGGGACGGCACGGTCCACGTCGACGACCCGTACGGGCCGAGCCGGTGGCAGCTCGCCGGCGAGGACGAGGACGCGGTGATCAACGAGGTGAGCCAGCTCGTGGTCGACTGCCAGCGGAACCGCTCCGGTGAGCGGGCCGCCGCGCTGCTGCGCCACCAGCTCACCGTGCTGCTGCTGCGGATCGCGCTGCTCCCGACCGGTGGCGACACCGGCCCGGCCGGCACCGTGGTCCCGGCGGGCACCGCCGCGCCGGACGGGACCGAGGCGCCGGAGACCGCGGGCGCGGGGACGTTCGAGCGGCTGCGGGCGGAGGTCGAGCGGTCGTACGCGCAGACCCGTCGGGTGGAGGATTACGCCCGGCGGCTGGACTGCTCGGTGCGTACCCTGACCCGGGCCTGCCTGGCGGCGACCGGCCGCAGCGCGAAACAGGTGGTGGACGACCGGGTGGCCCTGGAGGCCCGGCGGCTGCTCGCGGCCACCGATCTGCCGATCGCCGACATCGGCCGGCGGCTCGGTTTTCCCGAGCCGACGAACTTCGGGCGGTTCTTCCAGCGGGAGGTCGGGCGTAGCCCGGGTGCGTTCCGCGGCGGGCTGCGCCGGCCGGTGGCGGTACGGGTGCCGGGGCAGCGTCGACCGCTGTCGGTCGCGACCCGCTGGGATCCCGTGCCGTGACGGGGTGCGGGTAACCGGCATGATGGTCGCGTGCAGATCTCCGCGCGTGGCGACTACGCGGTCAGGGCGGCGCTCGCCCTGGCGGCTGCCCACCCTTCGCTGATGTCCGCCCAGGCAATCGCCCAGGACCAGGACATGCCTCGCAAGTTTCTCGAAGCGGTGCTCGCCGACCTGCGCCGCAGCGGGATCGTGCGGGCCCAGCGGGGCGCCGAGGGCGGCTACACCCTGGCGCACCCTCCGCGTGACATCACCGTCGGCGCGATCCTGCGCGCCGTCGACGGCCCGCTGGCGGGCGTACGCGGGCTGCGGCCCGAGGAGACCCGCTACGAGGGGCCGGCCGAGAACCTGCCCCGGCTGTGGGTCGCGGTGCGGGCGGCGATCCGCGAGGTGGTCGACGAGGTCAGCCTCGCCGAGCTGGTCAGCGGCAAGATGCCGGCCCACGTACGCAAGCTCACCACCCGGCCGGACGCCTGGGAGCCCCGCTGACCGACGGCCGCGTCGGTCACAGCAGGTTTACGCCCGGCTCTTCGGCGAGGCTGGCGTATCGCCCGGCGTGGTAGACCAGCGGGTCGCCGTCGAGGTCGTGCCGCCCGACGATCGGCTGGGCGACCACGATCGTGTGGTCGCCGGCCGGTATGCGCTGCACCGGGCGGCAGAGCAGCCAGGCCAGCGCGCCGTCGATGATCGGCACGTCGTGCGGCCCGCGGTGCCAGCCGGTGTGGGTGGCGAAGCGGTCGATGCCGCTGGTGGCGAAGATCCGGGCGACCTCCTCCTGTCCCTCGGCGAGCAGGTGCACGGCCAGGTGGCCGGCCCGGTCGACGGTGGGCCAGCTCGACGAGTCGCGGCCGAGGCAGAACGACACCAGGGGCGGGTCGAGGGAGACCGAGGTGAACGAGGTGGCGGTGAATCCGGCGGGTGGGTCGCCGGCGGCCGTCACGACGGTGACGGACGCGGCCTGGCGGCGCAGGACGGATCGGAACAGATCGGCGTCGACGCGAGCGAGGTCGGCAGCGGTCACGGGATCTCCTCTTGTCCAAGGCGGATCATCTCGGCCCGCTGCGGCATGCCACTCATGCTGCCGCCGGCCGACGGGCACCGTCAACGGCCATCCAGATGGTGGGATTCAACTCCATGAGGCGTCCATAATCAAGCCCTGACAGGCGACTCATGACCCAATCTCCTACATGCTAGATAGGTTTTGGAATTGATCGATGCCACACTGTCCAGCATGGCGCACGAAGCGGCGTTTGACCGTTCGGCCGAAAGGGAAACTTCGATCCAGCCCCGGTTGAGCAGTCGAATCCGAAGGGAGCACAGCCATGGGCCTGATGTTCCGCAAGCGCAAGAAGTACGGACCGATCATTCTCAACTTCACCGAGAACGGCTTCTCGTCGTGGAGCGTCAAGATCGGCCGATGGTCCTGGAACTCCCGGGCCAGGGCACACCGCGTGGACCTGCCCGGCCCGCTGTCCTGGAAGCAGGACAAGGCCCGCAGTAGATGATCGAAGCCCGGTGAACGGGGTGTCGGCGTCCGCCGGCACCCCGTTTCCGCGTACGCGCCGGCCGCCGCGACCGACAATCCGGGCATGGCCACTCGACCGCTGCTCACCCACCCCGCGCTCACCTGCGCCCTGATCGTGGCGATCTTCTACCTGGTGCCGGTCGAGCCCGGCGTCGGCGGCGCCCGGCTGGTCGTACGCGGCGCCGCGTCGGCGGTCGTCCTGCTGCTGGTGGCCTGGCTCGTCGGAGCGCAGATCCGCCGGCAGATCGCCGACCCGCGACCCGCCGGTGGCGCCGCCGGACTCGCCGTCGCGCTCGTCGGCGGCCTGGTGATCTTCGCGCTCGCCGACTACATCATCGCCATCTCCGGCCCCGACCAGTTCGCCAGCCTGCAGACCAAGACCGACGCGCTCTACTTCGCGCTGGCCACCCTCGCCACCGTCGGATACGGCGACGTGCACCCCACCGGCCAACTCGCCCGGGCGGTGGTGATGGTGCAGATGGCGTTCAACCTGGTCGTGCTCGCCACCGGCGCGTCGATCTTCATCGACCTGATCACCGACCGGATCAGGAAGAAGTCGAAATGACCACGTCACCGGCCAGCCGGCCGTCACGCGGCTCGCGGCCGACCACCCCGGCGGCCAGCAGGTCGGCGAGCACCCGGTCGGTGTCACCGGACCGGTAGATCGTGGCGGTGGCGGTGAACCGGCGCAGGTCGGTGACGCCCGCCCGCCGTACCCGGTCGAGGTGGGCGACCAGCGCGCGGCGCAGTGGCGCCAGGTCCGGGCCGGGCGTGACGTCGACCGGTGCCGCGTCGGGGTCGTCCGGATCGCGGTAGCGCACCCCGCCGGCCCCGTCGACCGCCCACAACGCCTCCTTGAACGCGTCGAGCGCCCGGCCGAGCCGGGTGGCGTAGACGACGAGCCACCGCCCGTCCCCGTCCGGCGGGACCAGCTCGACGGCGGTGACCAGCGGGAAGCCGGCCGCGTCCAGCGCCGCCCGGTGGTCGTACCCGGCGCGGGCCGCCGGGCCGAGGACCATGAACAACTCGCCTGGCCGGCCGCCGGCCACCGCGGCGAGCGTCGCCGGCCCGGGCGCCGGCCCGGTCGGGGCGTCCAGGTACGTCAGCACGGGCGCGCCGGCGGCCGCCGCGGCCTTCAGCGCGACCGGCACCCGGTCGGGGCCACCCGGTACGCCGTGCACCGCCACCCCGGGCGCCGGCGCGTCGAGCCGGGCAGCGACGTCGACCGCGTGCTCGGCGACCACGACGACGGTGAGCTGCCGGCCACGCAGCAGGTGGGCGGCTTCCCCGCAGGCGCGCAGCGCCGCCTCGGGGGTGCCGCCGGGATCACCGCCGTACGCCTGCACGAGGGTTGCCCGGCGGGACCGGTGCAGCGCGTCGGGCAGCCAGTGGCCGAGTTGGCGGACGAGCAGGTGACCGGTGACGGCGCGAAGCGGCATGCGTCGGTTCTACCCGCTTGGCAGCGGACCCGACCGACGCGGGGTCCGCTGCCGATGCCGGGCGGCGGGCGGTAACGGCGGCCGGGCCGTTGTCCGGCTCAGGCCGGTACGGAGATGCCGACGCCGCCGCGGGTCTGGCCGCCGTACCGCTGCTTCTCGCGCCCGAGGTCGAGCGGGCGGATCCGCCGGCGGGCGTCGAGGGCCTCCTGGTCGAGCAGGTCCTTCGGGATCAGCCAGACGATCTCGAACTCCAGCCCGTCGGGGTCCTTGCCGTACAGGCTCTTGGTGGTCCCGTGGTCGGAGCTGCCGACCAGGGCGTCCGCCCCGACCAGCCGGACCATGGTGGCCTCGAGTTCGTCGAGGGTGTCGACCTCCCAGGCCAGGTGGTAGAGGCCGACCGTGCCGCGGCCGGCCGGTGACGCGGCGGCGCCCGGCCCGACCTCGAACAGGCCCAGGTCGTGGTCGTTGGTGGAGCCCGGGGCCTGGAGGAAGGCGGCTCCGGCGAACCCGTCCGGGGTCATCGGGACCGGGCGGAAGCCGAGCACGTCGCGGTAGAAGGCGACGCTGCGGGAAAGTTCGCTGACGAACAGGACGGCGTGGTTGAGACGGTGGATGCCCATGGACTCGACGGTAGCCGACTTTAGTTGAGAGTTCAATCAGTTCCGGTATGATCGTGGTCATGACCCGCTGGCTGGACCCCGACGAGCAGCGCACCTGGCGCGCGTTCCTCACCGCCTCCCGCGCACTGATGGAAACCCTCGACCGCGAACTGCAGCGCGACGCCGGCATGCCGCACGCGTACTACGAGATCCTGGTCCGCCTCTCCGAGGCGCCCGACCGGCGGCTGCGGATGAGCGAACTCGCCGACGCCAGCGGCTCGTCCCGCAGCCGGCTGTCGCACGCCGTCGCCAGGCTGGAGGAAGCCGGCTGGGTACGCCGGGACAACTGCCCCACCGACCGGCGCGGACAGATCGCCGTCCTCACCGACCACGGCTTCGAGGTGCTGGCCGCCGCCGCCCCCGGCCACGTCGAAGGCGTCCGCACCCACCTGTTCGACCCGCTCACCCCGGCCCAGGTCGACCAGCTGCGCCGGATCAGCGAGGCGCTCATCGACCACCTCCAACCGGATCGGACGGCTTAATGACCAAAGAACCCGCCTTCGCCCCCTTGTACTGAACGTTGCCGTACACGCACGATGGGGCGTGTCAATCGGGCTGGGGGAAATCACCACACGCGCACACGACCTCGTCGCCGCCGGCGACCTGGCCGGCGCCCGGGATCTGCTCGCCGGAGCACTCGTCGGCGCCGATCCCAGCCCCGCCAACGCCTCGGACGACCTGGCCGAGGCCGCCGGCCTGCACGCGCGGCTGCTGCTCACCCTCGGCGACCCGCGCGCCGCCCGGCCGTGGGCCGCGTTCGCGTACGCCGCCGTCGGCCGCCTGCACGGTACGCACGACGAGCGCACCGTCGGCGCCGCCGCCACCCTGGCCGCCGTACTCCACCGGGTCGGCAGCCAGGCCCGCGCCGCCCACCTCTACCGCGACGTGATCGCCGAACTGACCTCGATCGACGGACCCGAGTCGCTGCGGGTGCTGGCCGCCCACGCCGACCTCGCCACCGTCGAATACGCCCGGGGCGAGTGCGAGGTCGCCCGCAACCGCCTCGAGGACGCCTGGTCGCTGCACCGCGAGGTGTACGGCGACACCCACCCGAGCGGGATCAAGATGCTCGCCCGGCTCGGCGCGATGCAGCGCGACTGCGGGCGGTTCACCGAGGCCAACGACAACCTCGCCCTGGCCCAGGAACTGTGCCGGGAGAGCCTGCCGCCAGACCATCCGCTCGCCGTGCAGGTGGCGGCCCTGGCCCGGGCCACCGCCACCCCCGACCACCTCTGCGCCACTCCCCCACCCCCACCCTCTCCCCCCGCCCCCGCCCCGCCCTCTGCATCCGCCCCGCTCTCCCCGCCCGCCCCGCCCCCGAGGCGCGATCAAGGACTTGTTGCGGGCGACACGCCGGGCGAGAGCCACGACTCCTCCTTGATCGACGAGCCGATCCCGACCGGTGGGGATGCCGGGCCGCCGTGGGAGGAACGCCCGGGCGCCGGGCAGGACCGGCCGGGCGCCGGGCAGGACCGGCCGGAGCGGTCCGGTTTCCCGGACGAACCCGACGACCCGGAGCGCCCGGGCCTCGCCGACCCGCCGGCCGACCGGTGGTGGCCGCCCGAGCCGGGTGAGCCCGACGAGCGCCCGGAGCCGGCGACCGCCGGCACCGACCGGGACCGGGACGACGCCCCGACCGGACCGGCGACCTACGACGACCGGGCCTGGTACCACGACCCGGCCGGCCCGGGGTCGGAGCAGCCCTGGCGCGACGAGCCCGCCGGTACGGACACCAGCTACGACGACCGGGCCTGGTCCGACGACCCACTCGGCGCCGGCACCCGGCCCGGCGAGGAAGCCCACGCCAACGGCGTGCACCCCGACCCGCTGTCCGACCGCGGCTGGCCGGACCTCGACCGCCCCGACCCCGACCGGACGGACACCGGCCACCTCGACCGCGACTGGACGGTCGCCGATCCCCTCGATCGCAACTGGACGGCCGCCGACCCCCTCGACCGGCCTATCCCCGACCGCGCCGCCGCCGACCGGCCGGACACCGAACCCACCGACGGTGGCTGGCCGGACGCGAACCACGCCGCCCCGGGCTGGCCGGGCGCCCGCGACCCCGAGGACGCCTGGACAGGCACCGACCGCCCCGGCACCGACCGCCCCGACTCCACCTGGTCGGACCCCGGCCCCACCGAACCCGACTGGCCCGATCCCGGCCGGCCCGACGCCGACCGGTACCAAGCCGACCGAGACCAGGCCGACCGTCCCGACGCCGACAACCGGGCCGACCGGTACGACGCCCCGCCTGAGCAGCCGTGGAACGCGGATCAACCCTGGGACGACCCGGCCGACCGCGGCACCGGGTATCCGGAGCGGGGGTACGCCGAGCCGACGTACCCGGAACCGGACCCCGACGCGGCCCGGCGCCCGGACCTCACCAAACGGGCCTGGCCGGACCAGGAACCGACCTGGCGTGATCCCGGGCCGACCGGTCAGGAGGCGTGGCCGGAGCGGGAGCCGGCGCTGCCGCCGGACGTGCCCGACTTCGCGCCGGCCGACCCCGACGGCGGGCAGTTCGCGGCCGGCGGCGCGCCGGCCGGCGACGCCCACCCGGGGGTGCACGAGGTACGCCGTACCCCGACGACCGACCTGGCCGTGCGCCAGCGCGGCGACCTGCCGGTACGTCGCCGCAACGCGCTGCCGGTCCCGGTGCGGCGGCCGCCGGCACCCCCGCCGGACCGGCGTCTGGTGCCGGTGATCCTGGCCGGGCTGGTCGTCGTCGCCCTCGGCGCGGTCGCGGTGATCGCCGGATTCGCGCTCGCCGACCGTCGTGAGCCGACCCCGGACGCCGGTGGCCAGCCGGTCCCGCCGGCGACCGGTGCCCCCGGGCCGACGTCGCCGACGTCGCCGGCAGCGCCGCCGCCGGCCGAGCCCGGTACCCCGCCGGGCGGGGTGACGGTGACCGACAACCGCGACAGCGTGACGCTGACGTGGACGTACCCGCCGGGCGCGGAGGGGCCGGTCGTGGTGTCGGCGGGTCGCACCGGGCAGGAGCCGCGGGCGTTCCAGGATCTGGCGCCGGGCACGTCGAGCTACGTCGTGTACGGGCTGGACTCCAGCGTCGACTACTGCTTCGTGGTCGCGGTCGTCTACTCCACGGACCTGGTCGGGCGCTCCGAGCCGGTCTGCACCGAACGCGGCTGACGGTCAGCCGGGGGCGGCCGGCAGGCGTACCTCGACCCGCAGCCCGGGCCGGGCCGGGTCCGGCCGGGCGTCGGTGAGCCGCACGGTGCCGCCGTGCTGGCGGACGAGTTCGCGCACGATCGCGAGGCCGAGTCCGGCGCCGCCGGCGTCGCGGGCCCGCGCGTCGTCGAGCCGGGTGAACCGGTCGAAGACCCGGTCGCGGTCGGCGGCCGGGATGCCGGGTCCGTCGTCGGTGACCATGACCACCTGGTACGGCGGTTCGGGGTACGCCGACACGACCACCTCGCCGTGGGCGTGCCGTACGGCGTTGTCGACGAGGTTGGCGACAACCCGGCCGAGCTGGTCCGGGGCGCCGACCGTCCACAGCGGATCGTCCGGCGGTTCGACCCGGACCGGTGGCGACGGGTGGCGGCCGGCCGCCCCGGCGATCAGTTCGCCGAGTTCGACCGGCCCGACCCGGGCCGGTCGCGGGCCGGCGTCGTCGACGCGGGCCAGCAGCAGCAGGTCGTCGACCAGCCGGCTGAGCCGTTCGGTGTCGGCGAGCAGGTCGTCGGCGACCGCCGGCCAGTCGCTTTGCGGTCCGAGCCGCTGGGCGACCTCGAGCTGGGTGCGCATGTTGGCCAGCGGGCTGCGTAGTTCGTGGGCGGCGTCGGCGACGAAGGCGCGCTGCCGGCCGCGGGCCGCTTCGAGCCGGTCGAGCATCCCGTTGAGGGTCACCGCCAGCCGGTGGATCTCGTCGTGCGACTCCGGCACCGGCAGCTGGCCCGGGCGGGCGCCGCCGGTGATCTCCTCCGCGCCGGCCCGCAGCGCCTCGACCGGGCGCAGGGTCGCCCCGATGACCCGCCAGGCGACGACCGCGAGCAGCGCCAGCAGCAGCGGGAACCCGATCATCAGGCTGGTCTTGAGCAGGTCGACGCTGTGCGCGACGTCGGCCATCGACTTGCCGACCAGCACCGTCTGCGGGTGGTCGGCGGGCCCGGCCCGGATCGCGACGACGCGTACCGGGCCGTGCAGGCCGAGCCGGTTGCCGGGGATGAACACCGGCCCGTCGTCGAGGGCCCGGTCGAGTTCGTCGCCGAAGAGCATCGGGACCAGCCGGTCGGCGTCGATCGAGGCGGACCGGACGCGGCGCTGCGGGTCGATGACCTGGACCTTGACGGTGGTGCCGACGACCGGCAGCGGGTCGGGCAGGGCGTCCTCGGTGACCAGCATGGCGACCGCCTCGGCGATGCGGCGGGCCTCGTTGTCGGCGCTGCGTTCGAGGGCGTAGGCCAGCGTGCCGACGAGTGCGATCCCGCCCAGGAGGAGCCCGGCGGTCAGGCCCGCGACGGCGACGACCATGAGCCGGCCGCGCAGGCCGGCCGGCAGCAGGCGGCGCCACCCGCGGCGCGGCGTGGCACCGGTGGCGGGCGCCCGGCCCGGTGGCGGACCGGCGGTCCCGGCGCCGCCCGCCGGTCCGTCGGGGCCACCGGTCGCCGGCCCGGCGGGTGTCGTGTGGGGCGGGCTGGTGGTCACGTCGCCAGCCGGTAGCCCGCGCCCCGGACGGTCTCCAGCAGGTCCCGGCCGATCTTGCGGCGCAGGTAGCCGACGTAGACCTCGACCGCGTTCGGCGCGGTCTCCACCCCGGCGTCCCACACGTGGTCGAGCAGTTCGGTCTTGGAGACGACCTGCCCGGCCCGGCGCATCAGGTATTCCAGGAGAGCGTACTCGCGGGCGGTCAGCCCGACCTCGGCATCGCCGCGGGTCACCCGGCGGCGGGCCGGGTCGAGGCTGAGTTCGCCGGCGGTGAGTACGGCCGGCCGTTGCGGGGCGCCCCGGCGCAGCAGCGCCCGCAGCCGGGCCAGCAGGACGACGTACGAGAAGGGTTTGGTCAGGTAGTCGTCGGCGCCGCAGTCGAGGCCGTCGGCCTGGTCGTACTCGCCGTCCTTGGCCGACAGCATGAGGACCGGCAGCCAGTGCTCCTCGGCCCGCAGTTGCCGGACCACCCGGTAGCCGGACAGGCCGGGCAGCATGACGTCGAGGATCATCGCGTCGTAGCCGCCGTGCCGGGCCAGGTCGAGACCGCTCGGCCCGTCGGCGGCGACGTCGACCACGAACCCCTCGGCCTGCAGGCCGCGCTGCAGCGCGGTAGCGAGCCGCGCCTCGTCTTCCACCACCAGCAACCGCACGCCGTCAAGCGTGCCATCCCGGCTCCCGGTCAACCATGCCCCTTCTCAGCCCGGGCACAGCTCGGCGTCCGGTTTCTCAGCCGTCTCACAGGGCATTCGGGGCACGATGGGTGCCAGGAGGTACACAACATGTCACTGTTCCAGTCCCGTCCCGCGCTGCGCTGGCTCGTCCCCACCAGTGCCGCCGTGGTCGTCCTGGGCGGCGGCGCGGCGATCGGCACGCTCGCGGCCGCGTCCGAACCGAACCTGCCGCCACGCGACGCGGCCCAACTCCTGGTCGACCTGCAGACCGCCCGCCTGGACGGCCTGTCCGGCACCGTGCTGCAACGGGCCGACCTCGGCCTGCCGCCGGCGCTGGAGACGCTGGCCGGCAACAGCTCCGAACTCGCGGCGCTGGCGACCGGCCGGCACACGCTGCGGGTCTGGTACGCCGGGCCGGACCAGGCCCGGATCGCCCTGGTCGGCACGCTCGGCGAGACCGACGTGATCCGCAACGGCTCCGACGCCTGGGTCTGGTCGAGCCAGAAGAAGGAGGCCGTCCACTACAAGCTCGACCCGGGCAAGAAGGATGAGTCGCCGGAGCTGCCCGGCGGGCTGCCGGCCACCCCGGAAGAGGCCGCCGACAAGGCGCTGGCCGCCATCGACCCGACCACCGAGGTACGGGTCGGCCGGTCGGCGACGATCGCCGGCCGGGACGCGTACGAGCTGATCCTCGCCCCGCGCGACAAGGCGTCGCTGGTCGAGGAGATCCGGATCGCGATCGACGCCGAGGAGAAGGTGCCGCTGCGGTTCGAGGTGTTCGCCGAAGGCGTCGAGGAGCCGGCGTTCGAGGTCGCGTTCACCCAGGTCGACTTCAACCGGCCGGCGCCGGAGCAGTTCGTGTTCAACCCGCCGCCGGGCACGAAGGTGACCGAGAGTGACGCCAAGGGGGCCGGCCCGGACGGCGGGCCGTTCGGCGGGCACCGGCCGGACGGCGAGTCCGCCGAACCCGGCACGGCGCCGGAGCAGCGGCCGGAGACCCGTACGGTCGGCACCGGCTGGACGACGGTGCTGGTCGGCACCATGCCCGAGTCGGCGCCCGGGGCACCCGGCACGCCCGGCGCGGGCGGCGAGCCCGGCACCGACCTGGCCCAGCTCGCCGGCATGCTCGACCAGTTCCCGGCGGTCAGCGGTGACTGGGGCAGCGGGCGGCTCTTCTCGACCCACCTGTTCAACGTGCTGCTCACCGACGACGGCCGGGTGATCGGCGGCCTGGTGACGCCGGAACGCCTCTACGAGGTGGCGGCGCAGACGAAGTAGCCCGACCTCGGGGATGGGCACCGGCGGCGCCGGGGATGCGGTGTGGACCGCGTCCCCGGCGCCGCGGTCGTGTGCGCCCGGCGCCACGCGGCCGGCCCGACGCCGGCGGGCCGGCCCGGCCGGTCGCGGGACGGCGCCCGGGCTGGTAAACCTGCGGGTATGGCAGACGTCAGTGGCGGCGGGGTCAGCGCCGACGAGGTGCTGCGGCTGGCCGGCGGGCTGGCCGGCGTCGAGCAGCACCAGTCGCGCGACGACGTGGCGTTCCGGGTCCGGGGCAAGGGTTTCGCCTACCTGTCCGACGACGGCGAGACGCTGGTGGTGAAGGCGACCCGCGACGAGCAGGCGGCGCTGGTGCTGGACAACCCGGTGGCGTACGAGCGGTCGCACTGCTCGGGCCGGTTCGGGTGGGTGCTGGTGCGGCTGGCGCACGTGCCGCCGGACGAACTGGCCGAACTGGTCACCGAGGCGTGGCTGCTCACCGCGCCGCGCAAGCTGACCGCCGGCCGGCCGGGCGTCGCCGGCGGCTAGGGCCGCCCACCAGCCGGTTCAGGCCACCTCGTGTACGGCGTAGCGCGGTTCGTCGTCGGGTTCGAAGCCGGTCACCGCCCGGATCACGGCGAAGACGAAGTCCTCGTCGGGACCCCAGTCCGGAAACTCGATCCCTGACTCGACCGGCAGCGGCTCGCCGTCTTCCTGGACCGGCTCGCCGTCCTGGAAGACGATCTGGCGGACGAGTTTCCCGTCCTCGACGTACCAGAAGCCGTAGGTGCTGCTGACGCTGGCGAAGATGACGCCGAGGACGCGGGTGCCGGGGGCGGCCAGCCCGTCGCGTCCGGGGTCGGGGGCGAACGGCATCACCCGCAGTTCGGGGTCCCAGAGCTGGGCCCAGCCGGCGTGTTCGCGCAGGTAGAGGCGCCCGCCGGGGAAGGCGGCACCCGCCTCGTCCAGGCCGACCAGTTCGCCGGTCGGCCGGTGGCGCAGGTCGTCGGGCGCCAGTTCGAGCAGCCGGTCGGTGGTCCAGCCGGCGGCGAAGATCGCGGTCGTGTTCCAGCCCATCGCGCCATCCTCCCCGGCCGGCGCAAGTCGGTGCTGTTTAGGGCGCCGCCGGCTCTGGGTACGAATGGTCAGGCATCGCCGGACATGACGGTCCAGAGTGGACGCGGCGACTCGTACGACCTGGGAGGCTCTCGTGCGCGGAGGATCGATAGTCGGTGTGCTGCTGCTGATCTGGGTGCTGATCGGCGTGGTGGCGGCGGGCCAGCGCGGCTACTTCGACGGTGACGACGCCAACTGTGCCAAGGCCGGCACGATCGTGGTCACCGCGATCGCCGGTCCGCTGAACTACATGGGCGCCAACCCGAAGATCGAGTGTGAGGTCCCGCAGCCGTCGCAGTGACGGCGCGACCCCGGCGTACCGGCCCGTACCGCGACCCGCGGTGCGGGCCGGCGTCGGGTGCGGGCCCGCGTCGGGTGCGGGCCCGCGTCGGGTGCGGCTACCGGACGGCGTCGGCGAGGTCGGCCAGGGTGAGCCGGGCGTGGACGTACAGCAGCCGCTCCAGCGCGCCGACGGTCGGCACCTCGCCGACGACCTCGACCCCCTCGCCGGTGCCGGGCCGCCGGCGGTGCGCCAGCCGGTAGACGTGCCGGCCACGGATCAGCTCGACCGTCACCCGCCACTGCCCGCAGCACCGGCACACCAACCCCGTCACCCGGCCGACGATAGCTCTGACCTGCGGAAACTGCCGCCACTCGGCAAGATCGTCGTGATCAGGGAACGGACACCGGGACACGCCGGCGACACGCGGGGCCTATTCCCTGATCACCGGGATCAGGGAGCGGGACAGGGCGGCGGGCAGCTGGCGGCGGCGGTGGATGCCCAGCTTGTGGTACGCCCGCTCCAGCAGGTTCGTGACGGTGCGGACGGAGATGTTCAGGGCCTGCGCGATGGCGGCGTTGGTCAGGCCGGAGGCGGCCAGCTCGCACACCTCCCGCTCCCGGGGCGTCAACGGGTCGGCCGCCGGTCCGCCGGCCCACGGCGGGTACGGGCCGGCGCTGCGCCGGGCGAGGTCGGCGAGCCGCCGCTCGGCGTCCCGGCCGGCCCGCCCGCCACCGGTCACGGCCGCCGCCGCCTCGTACGCCAGCCCCAGGTAGCCGCGCCCGGCGAACCCGTCGGCCACCTCGCACAGCGCGGGCGCGTCGGCGGCGGCCAGCGCCTCGGCGTGGTCGGCGAACAGGTCGAACAGCGGGCTGTCGCACTGCCGCGCCGCGGCACGCAGCCGGGCCGCGCCCCGGGTCGACGGGCGCAGCCGGACCTGGAAGTACGCGCACTCGACGGCGGTCGTCAGCCGGGCCGCGTCGAGGTAGCGGTCGGCGAGCCGGTCGGCGAGGTCGGCCGCGTACGCCAGGCGGCCGGAGTGGGCCAGTGCCCGGATCTGGCTGAACTCGACGCGGTCGCGCAGGCCGAGGTCGTCGGGGATGCCGGCCAGGCCACGGTCCAGTTCCCGGTACGCCTCGTCCGGCCGGCCGAGGGTGGCGACGCAGACGGCGTACTCGCAGGACACGAAGACCCGTACCGGGAACGGGGTGTGTTCGTCGACCAGGGCCCGGGCCTCGCGCAGCGCCGGCAGGGCGTCGGTGGGGCGCCCCGCCCACATCGCGCACAGGCCGCGCGCGTGGCCGACGACGGCGACCTCGACCGGCTGGCCACGCCGGACCGCTTCGGCGTAGTAGCGGTCGGCGAGCCGGGTCGCCTCGGCCAGCCGGCCGGCGAGGACGAGCGCCTGCACGTGGCAGGCGGCGGCCGAGCCCCGCATCGCCGGCCAGCGGGCCGGCAGGGCGAGGCCGCCGTCGGCGAAGCGGTCGGCGGCCAGGGCCGGCTGGCCACGGAATGTCAGCAGGTAGGCGTTCATCGTCGTCGCGGCGTCGGCGACCAGCGGGTTGAGGGCGCTGGACCGGCCCGCGGCCGGCGCCGGGCCGGCGTCGGAGGCCGGCCGGGGGCGGTCGCCCGGTCCGGCGGCGGCCCGGGTCGCGCCGCGGGTGAACAGCGACACCGCCAGCTCGGCGATCTCGAGATCGTCGCCGGCCGGCCCCGCGGCGGTTCCGGCCGCCACCCGGGCCCGGAGCACCTCGGCGTGGGCGTCGGCCGGGCGGCTGAGTCCCCAGAACAGGTTCAACGACCGGAGCGCGGCCAACTCGGCGTCCCGGTCGACCGCGCCGAGCAGCCGTTCGGTCTCGGTGGCCCGGCCCTGCGCCATCAGGGCCTGGGCGCGCAGCCCGACGCCGCGCGGGCCGGGGACGTGGTGGGCCAGGTCCTCGGCCAGGACCGGATCACCGGCGGCCAGCGCCCGTACGGCGGCGATGCCGGGCCCGATCCCCGATCGCGGCAGGTCGGCCTCCAGCCGCCACCACACCGCGCTCGCGATGTCGACGCCGCGCGTGCCGGCCCGGCCGGCGGCGCGGACCAGGTCGCGGTACATCTGCCGGCGCCGGAGCTGGCCGAGGCCGGCGAGGGCGAGCTGCCGGTACAGCGGGTGGGCCATCGTCACCGTCCGGGGCCGGGCCCCGGGCTCGACGGCGACGGCACCGGAGGGGACGACCGCGCCGCGACCGGCGACGGCGGCCACCGCGTCGGCGCCGACGAGGTCGACCAGGATCCGTTCCGGCAGCCGACCGGCGAGCGCGACGTAGCGCAGCGCGGTCAGGTCGGGGCCGTCGAACGTGCCGAGGTCGGTGCTGGCGAGGTCGCGTACCCGGGGCTCGTCGCCGAGCCGGCCGCGCCAGGACCAGACGCCGTGGGAGCGGGTCAGCCCGCCGGTCTCCAGTCCGATGTCGAGCATCCGCCGCAGCAGTCGGGGGTTGCCCCGGGTGGCCCGCCACAGCAGGTCGGCGGTGCGGCCGTCGACCGGGCCGAGGACGCGGTCGAGCAGTTCGGAGGTGACGGCCCGGCCGAGGCTGGGCAGCTCCAGCCGGGGCAACGGCCGGTCGGTGAGCGCCGCCGGCAGTCCGGTGACCCGGCCGGCGGTCAGCAGCAGCCGTACGTCGGCGACGGCGCGAAGGCCGGCGAGGATCGCGGCGGAGGCGTCGTCGAGGTGGTCGGCGTCGTCGATACCGACCACGACCGGCCGGTCGTGGGGCAGTTCGTCGCGCAGCCGCCCGCCGGGCGACAGCCAGTCGGGGGCGTCGTGCCGGCGCAGCCCGGCGACGCCGACGCCGGGGATGTGCCGGGTGGCGTCGGCCGCCGCGCCGCGCAGCACCAGCAGGCCGCGGTCGGCGCACCGGTCGAGCAGGAGGTCGGCGAGCCGGGTCTTGCCGACCCCGGGTTCGCCGGTGACGATCAGTCCCGGGCCGTCCGGTCCGGTGAGCGTCCGCTCGCCGTACCCGGCCTCGGTGTCGCGGCCGAGGACCGGCCAGTCGGATCCGGCACCGCCGGTGTCCGTACGCTCAGCCACGATCACGATCGGTGACGAAGTCATTGAGTACGAAATACTCATGATCCTCCTTGGAACCGGCAGGGATCGTGTCGTACGAGCGGATGGGCCATGCCAGCCACGACATCAGGTCGGGAAGGAAGCCGGGTGGAAAAGCAATGGAAGCTCCGCTCCGGCTGGCCCTTCGTGGCCCGGGCGGCCGAGGTCGACGCGGCGGCCGCCCGGTTGGCCCGGGTGGGTGAGCCGGGAGTGCTGCTGACCGGCGCGGCCGGCGTCGGCAAGTCCCGGCTGCTGGCCGAGATCGTCGACCGGTGCCGGGCGGACGGGGCGTACGTGCTGGTCGCCGGGGCGGGCGGGCGGCCGCTCACCCCGGCCGCAGGGTCGGCGGGCGAGACGCCGTGGCCGGCCGGCGCCGACGTGGCGGACACCTTCGGTGCGGCCGCCCGGGAGCTGCGCGCCGCCGCGGCCGGCCGCCGCTGCGTGCTGGCGGTCGACGACGTCCACCGGCTCGACGCCACCTCGGTCGCGCTGGTGCAGCACCTGGCGGTCACCGCCGGCGTACGGATCCTGGCCGCGACCCGTACCGGGCACCTGGCGGCCGGCGCCGTGCCGGCGCTGCGGCAGCGGCCGTTCGTGCGGACCATGACCGTCGGGGCGCTCCCCCGCGACGCCGTCGCCGACTGTGTCGAGCAGGCCCTGGACGGGCCGGTCGACGGGCTGACCACCGACCGGCTGTGGCGGGCCACCCGGGGCAACCCGCTGTTCCTGCGGCACCTGCTGGACACCGGCGTGGCCACCGGGGCGCTGCGGCGTACCGCCGGGGTGTGGCGGTGGGCGGGGGCGATGCGGGCCGGCCGGGAGCTGCGGGACCTGGTGCTCGACCTGCTCGGCGCGTCGACGGCGGCCGAGACGGCCGCGCTGGCGTACGTCGCGCACGCCGAGCCGGTCGCTCTCGGGGTGCTGGAGACGCTGGTCGACGCCGCCGTCCTGGAAGAGCTGGAACTGCGGGCCCTGATCGCCGTGGAACGCGACGGCGAACGGCTCGTGGTACGAATCGGTCACCCGCTGTTCGGCGAGGTGCTGCGGGCCGGGGCCGACGCCCCGGCCCGGTCGCGGATCTACCGGGAGCTGGCCCGGGCCGCGCGGGGCCGGGCCACCGGACCGCGGACGGTCGCCTGGCGGCTCGCGGCCGGTGACCGGATCACCGACGCCGAGGTGCTCGGCGCCGCCGAGGACGCCCTGGCCGGCTGCGACGCGGCGCTGGCGGCGACGCTGGCCCGGCACGTCGACGGCCCGGCCGGCGCGGAGCTGCTCGGGCGGGCCCTGGTCGCCCAGGACCGGGCGGTGGAGGCCGAGGAACAGCTCGGCCGCCACCCACTGCCGAACCGTCCCGGCCAGGTGGTGGTCCGGGCACTGAACCTGTTGTGGAACCGGCGCCGGCCGGCCGACGCCGCGAAGCTGGTGCGCGGCTGCACCGGGGACGGGGCCCCGGCGCTGCGGGTCGCGCGGCTGGCGATGGCGGCGTTCGGTGGCGCACCGATGCCGGGCCCGGCCGAGATGGCGGACCTGGTGGTCGTCGACCCGGTGGTGGCCAGCGTCGTCGACCCGCTGCGGGCGTTCCTGCTGATCCACGCGGGTCGCCCGGCGTACGTCGCCGACGCCTTCCCCGCCGACCGGGTGGGCGCGCCCCGGCCGTGGTCGTCGATGCGCGGCGCCGCCGTCGCCTGCCGGGTGCAGGCGCTGCAGCTCACCGGCCGGCTCGACGAGGCGACGGACGCCGCCGGCGCCGGCTACCGGGCGGCGGTCGCCGGCGCGGTGCCGGCCGAGGCGGCACTGCTCGCCGCGGAACTGGGTGCGTGCGAGATGTGGGCGGGGCGGCCCGGGCGGGCGCTGCCACACCTGCGGGAGGCCCGGGCGCTGCTGGACGAGGACGCGCCGGTCGCGGTGCAGATCCGCGTCCTCGCCGGGTACGCGACCGGCCTGGCCGCCACCGGGCACCCGGACCGGGCCGCCACGGTGCTGGCCGAGGTCGGCCACCGGGTGCCCACGTCGTCGGCCACCGACGGGATGCTGCGGCTGGCGGCGGTGCAGGTCGACGCGTGGAGCGGCCGGCGGACGGCCGCCGAGGAGGCCGTCCGGCTCGGTACGGCGTACCGGCTGGCGGGCCGGCCGACCGAGGCGGCGCAGGCGTACTACCTCGCGGGCCGGCTGCGCCCGTCGCCGCTGGTCGCGGCGGCGCTCGCCGAGGTGGTCGCCGGCTGCGACAGCGACCTGTTCCAGGTGTTCGCGCGGCATGCCGGCGCCGCCGCGACGGGTGACCTGGACGGGTTGCGGGCGGTCGCCGCCGAACTGGACGGCCGCGGCTACCGGGGGCTGGCGCTGGAGGCGGTGTCGACCGCGGCGGCGCTGGCCACCGCCGCCGGCCACGGCCGGGTCGCGGCGGGGCTGCGGGCCGAGGTCGGCCGGCTGCACCGGCACTGCGACGGCAACCGTCCACCCTGGACCCTGGTGGCCGGGCCGTCGGCGGCGCTGACCGGCCGGGAACGGCAGACCTGCGAGCTGGCCGCCGCCGGCCTGCCCGACGACGTCATCGCCGGGCGGCTGGGGCTGTCGCGGCGCACCGTCGCCAACCACCTGCACCGCGCGTACGGCAAGCTCGGGGTGCGCGGCCGGCGGGACCTGCCGGCCGCGCTCGGCCTGCCCAGCCCCGGCCTTCGGGTCGACCCGCTCTGGGAATCGCGGTAGCCGCGCATCCGCAGGTCGGTCGCTGTCACGCCCCGTTTTATAGCCGGCTGCCGGCCGTCGGCTCAATG
>NZ_JBFAKM010000052.1:0-38766 GCF_040655695.1 Polymorphospora sp. NPDC050346
GGGCCCGTCGACGAACTGCTCGCCGCAGGTGGCCGGTTCGCCCAGTTCTGGCAGCAGCAGGAGTCGGTAGCCGGGTGGCGCATCGCGGCGGGCCGTACCGCCGGCTGATTCCGCCGCGGCGCCGGCGCACTCACCGCCGCCACTGGCGGGCCAACCGGGCCACCTCGTCGAGCAGGTCATGACTTGGTGAGGGCGGGCGGGCGTCGCGGAACTTCGACGACTTCGTGCCGGCGGCCATCGGTGGCGGTGATCGTGATGCGGCGCGGCTTGGATGCCTCGGCGTCAACATGCAGATGGGGGCCGATCTCGCCGGCCACACCAAGACCTGAAACCGTTACCAGACGGGCTTTTGCGCGAGATCGGAAAGGGCGTCCGGCGAGGAGGGGACCAACCTGCGCGAGCCTGGTCAGGGCTGGCGTTGTGTGGGTATCGCTCCGTTGGTGTGGAGCATGTCGCGGGCGGCTTTGATGGCGTCGGGGGTGGTGGGAAGGACCCGGCCGGCGTTGTCGAGGCGGGTGAGTACGCCGAGGGCTTGCAGTGGCCGGTGGTGGCCGTCGCGGATGCCGGAGACGTAGACGGTGATGCCGCGCCCCTCGAGTTTTTCGATGGCGTCCTTGAGGATGAGCGCGCCTGAGGCGTCGATGGTGGTCACTTTGGACATGCGGAGAATGACCACCGAGACGTCTGCTACGTCGGCCAGTTCGAGCAGGAAGCGGTGGGCGGCGGCGAAGAACAGGGGGCCGTCGATCCGGTAGGCGACGATGTGTTCGGTGAGCAGTTTGTGTTCGGCTTCGCCGTGCGTGTCGGGCAGGTCGGGTGTCACGTCGACCTGGTCGAGGCGGGCGTCCTTGGCCACGGCCCGCAGGGCGAGGGTGCCGGCGACGATCAGGCCGATGATCACGGCGTAGACCAGGTCCAGGGCAACTGTCGCGGCAGCGGTGAGGACCAGGACCACGGCGTCGGATCGGGTGGCGCGGGCCATTGCCTTGAGGCTTCCGACCTCGACCATGCGGATCGCGGTGGCGATCAGTACGCCGGCCAGGGCCGCGAGTGGGACACGGGAGACCAGCGGCGCCGCGGCGAGGACGATGAGCGCAAGTATCGCGGCGTGGGTGAGTGCGGCCAGACGGGAGCTGGCTCCGGAACGCACGTTCACCGCGGTACGGGCGATGGCGCCGGTGGCCGGAACCCCGCCGAACAGCGGAGCCGCGATGTTGGCCAGTCCTTGGCCGAACAGTTCACGGTCGGGGTCGTGGCGTTGCTCGACCGTCATGCCGTCGGCCACGGACGCCGACAGCAGGGACTCCAGAGCCGCGAGGGTCGCGACGGCAAGAGCCGGCGCCAGCAGCGCGGTGAGCGTGTCCGGATCGAGGAACCCCAGGGACGGCGCGGGCAGGCCGGCGGGTAGGGCGCCGATCGTCTGCGCATCCAGCTCGAGAGCCTCGGTCACGATCGTCGCGGCGATGACGGCGAGAATGGAGAACGGGATGGCGGGCTTCCATCTCGCACCGAGAAGCATCACCGCGGCCACACCGACGGTGATGCCGGCCGGCGCCCAGTTCGGGGCGCCGACGAATCCTCGCATGGCGTGCCAGGTGGCCAGCAGGATCTGGTCGGCTTCCGGCTTGGGGACGCCGAGTGCGTTGGGAATCTGTTGCAGGCCGATCACACAGGCGATCCCGAACGTGAATCCCTCGACCACCGGCGCCGGGACGTACCGCATGAAGCGGCCAGCCTTGGCGAACGCGAGCGCGACCAGCAGCAGCCCGGCCAGCAACCCGACGGTCAGGACCCCGGTGGCGCCGTACTGAGCGGTGATCGGCACCAGGACGACCGTCATGGCCCCGGTCGGTCCGGAGACCTGCAGGTTCGATCCGCCGAACACCGCGGCGACAGCACCCGCGACGATCGCGGTCGCCAGTCCCGCTTCCGCGCCCATTCCCGAGGCGACCCCGAAGCCGAGGGCGAGCGGAAGCGCGACCACGGCCACCGTGAGTCCGGCCAGCAGGTCGCGGCGCGGCTGACGGCGTATCGCCGCCAGGTCTGCACGACTGGGTAGCAGGGACCTGACCTGACGCCAGGACCTGCCGATCGGCTTCACTTCGCGTCGGCTCCGACTTGCCGTAGCTCCTCAAGAAGCTCGTTCTGCCCGGCGAGCATCTCGGTGAGGATCCGCCGCGCGGCTCGCATCAGGTCGGCGACATCCCCACCGGCCAAGGCGTACACGACGGTGGAGCCCTGGCGGCTGGCTGTGACGATGCCCGACCGGCGAAGCACCGCCAACTGCTGCGACAGGTTCGGAGGCTCGACGTCGATGGCGGCCAGCAGATCCCGCACCGGCATGGGCCGTTCCTGCAGCAGCTCCAGGACCCGAATCCGGACCGGATGACCAAGCATCCGAAAGAACTCGGCCTTGGCCTGATAGAGCGGAACCGGCATGCCACCTCGATCACTGAAACCTGATCACTGAAACCCCACCGCCGAAGCACTACCGCCCGGCCTCCCACATCGTGCATCAAGTTGCGAAATTCTGCAATTGCTAATTCGATCCGCCCGGGGATGCGACCCCCACCGACAACTCCCCTGGCCGCTGGGCGATCGAGACGAGAGCTTCATCGACGCCGCGAACCCCACCTCGACCACTTGACACGTCATAGGGACCTCGGCCGGTCGGCCCAGTCCTCCTCCACCAGGCCGTCCGGGTTTCCGCTCAACAGTTCGGGGCGACCGTGCCGGACGATCCGGTGTGGACGAACCCGTCGGAGACGTACCGGCCGTCGCCGATCTTGTCCCAGATGTCGGTCCAGTACTGGTAGACGTCGCTCCAGACCCGGGTGCCCCGGGTCTGGCAGATGATCTGCACGGTCGCACCGTGGGCGACGGTGCCGACCACGGCGTACGAGGTGCCGGGGCCGGACCGCACGTTCAGTGCGTCGCCGCCGGTATTGACCGTGCCGTAAACCCCGCCACCGGGGTTGCCGACCCCCTCGCGGGCCTCGGCGAGGTAGTTGCGGTAGGCGCCGTTGGTGTAGGTCGCCCACGCGGTCCAGCCGGACCAGCCCCAGATGTCGTGGGCGGCACGGGCGTTGCAGTACAACTCGTAGGCGCAGGCGTCGCTGACCCAGGCGTGATAGCAGTTGTTGATCTGCCAGCCGCCGCGGTCCAGCGACCCGTTGGGGCAGCCGGCGGTCGGGCCGTTGCGGTTCTGGGCGCCGGCGGTGCACCAGGACTCGGCCAGGGCGACGGCGACCGCGACGACCAGGTTCTCGCCGGTCCAGCCGGCCGCACGGGCCGGCTGGGCGCAGCGTACGGAACGGGCGCTGGCCTGCGTGCCCACCCCGTCCCCGGTCCGGGCACCGGTCGCGACCGGCTCCGGCCCGGCCGGGCTCGCCGCGGCCGGCCCGGCCACGGTCAGATTCAGCCCGAGTACGGCCACCAGCGCGACCACGGTACGGATCACGCGGCCCACGCGTACCACCCCCTCATGTAGTCCAGTGTGTAGACGGTGTTCTTGCCGTCCCAGCTCCCGTCGGTGCCGGCGCCGTACGGGTCGTTGACGTAGACCCGGCCGTCGTCGAGGTAGCCGGTGATCAGGGCGATGTGGCCGTACCTGCCGTAGGCGAAGTTGCCGCTGACGACGACCATCAGGTTGGCGTCGATCTTGGACTTGATCCAGGACCAGGTGACATTGCCGGTCTCGGCGACCGCGTACGAGACGTGCCGGTCGAGGTAGTCCCGCAGCCAGTAGTGCAGGGTGCCGACGCTCGGAGTGTCCACCAGCCAGCCGTACGCGCCGGCGAAGTAGTTCCAGTTCGGGTCCGGGGCCACCGCGTCGTAGGTGGTGCCGTAGGCGGTGTACCGGTGGGTGATGTATCCGCCGTACGGTGACCAGTGCCGTGACGGGGTACTGACGTAGTAGCCGTTCTGGTTGGCGAGTTGGTAGCCGGCGAGGTCCATGACCACGCTGGTCGGCCCGCAGGCGGAGTTGCCGTTGAAGTTGTCGGCGGTGTCCCAGAGTTGGTGGATGAAGGTCGACGGGACGATCTTCGCCTGTACGCCGGCGCCGCCGGTGGTTCCGGTGCCGGTGCCCTTCCCGCCGCTGATGACGGTGGCCGTCGTGGGGGTGGCGGCGGCGTCGAGGTGCGCGGCGGTCACCGCGTCGGTGACGTCCACCGTCCGCACCCCGAGGCGTTCGGAGGCCAGCCGCAGTCCGATGCCGGCGAATCCGTCGAGGCGGTAGTTGGCGGTGATGCCGGCGACGACACGTTCGACACCGCCCGTCTTCAGGTCGCGGACGTAGACGCCGTTCAGGTCGTCGAGCCGTTGTAGCGCCCGGCCCCGGCTGGCCGCCTTCTCGTCCGGGGTGACACAGCCCTGGATGGCGTACGCGACCCGCCCGTCGCCGCTCCACACCGCCTCGCGGTAGGAGTCGGTGGTGGTGCCGGTCCGGGTCAGCGTCGTACCGTGCTCGTCGGCGAGCAGGAGGCTGGCGGAGGTGCCGGCGCACGGGTATACGTGGTCGGCGACGATCGCGCTCACCCGCACCGCCCCGCCGACCGTCACGGTGCGCAGGTCGCGGTAGACGGTGCCGCCGGTGCTGGCCAGTACGGTGCGGTGGGTGCCGGTGGCCAGGTCGACCCGGGTCAGTGACGGCCCGGACCCAGGCCCGGCCAGCCGGTGGGTGACCAGCGCCGCCCCGCCGGTGCCCCAGCCGAGCAGTTGTACGTCGCTGCCGGTGAGCCGGGCGACGGCGCGGTCCGGGCCGGCACCTTCCGCCGGGCGCAGCCGCAACTGCCCGGAGTCGGTGCCGGCCAGGACGTAGCCGAGCCAGCCGTCCGTGGTGTACGCGGCGGAGGTTACCCGGCCGGCGGCGACCCTGGTGAGCCGTCCGCTGTCGACGTCGAGGGCGAGCAGGTCGGCTCCGTACCGGCCGTCGAAGTCGGTGATGACGGCGGCGTGTGTTCCGGTCGGGTCGAGCACGGCCCGTACCGAGAAGCCGGGGTCGCTGACCGCGACCGTGGCGCGGGTGACGCCGTCGACGCGGACGTCGTAGCCGGCGGCGGTCCGTACGGTGTGGATGCCGTGGTCGGCGGGGGCGGCCGGCACGCCGCCGGCCGTGGCCGGCGGCGTGCCGGTGGTGGCCAACGCCGCCGCGCAGAGTCCGGCGAGCAGGGTCGGGCGGACGGCCCGCGGGCCGCGTCCGGGTGGTCGGGGTGGGGACATGTGCGTCTCCTTCGCAGGTTGGTCGGGGCTCCCGGCCGGGAGCGCCGCCGGCCGGGAGCGGGTTCACCCGATCTGGTCCGGTGCCCGGGGTTCGAGCCCGAGTGCCTCGCGCAGGTCCTGGGCGAGGGCGGTCGGGTCGGCGAGCCGGCTCTGCCGTACCAGCAGTGCCGTGGAGACCGGGAAGAGGTTGCCGGCCTCCCGCATGAGTTCGGCCGTGCCGGCCCCGGCTGGGCGGTCGGGGCCGAGAACCCGATCGGCGGTCGGGTCGTCGAGGACGTAGACCCAGACCCGGTAGGCGCTCGGGTCGTCGGTCAGCCCCGGACCGGCCAGTACGGTGCGGTCGTACCGCTCGGGCAGGGCCGGTGCGGGGCAGCCGAGGTGGACCGCGGTCGCCGGGTCGTACCCGAACCGGCCGTAGGCACCGGACCAGCCTGGCGCCTGGCGGGCCCGGTCCAGGGCGGTGAGCAGGACGGTCCGGACGCTGTCCGGCGCGTCCGAACGCGGTCCGGGCTCGACACACATCCGCAGGTCCGACCGGGTGGTGACGAGCAGTCCGCTGGCGGTGTCGAGGTGGGCGTGGTCGTGGCCGCTGTCACGGTCGCGGCCTGTCGCCGCCACCGCGATCCCGCCGGCGATCAGCGCCGCCACGACCGCCCCGGTCAGCACGGTCAGGAGTCGGGTGGGTGGAAAGCGCCGGTCCACGGTCAGCCCATCAGGTTCCGTACGGACTGGAAGTCCGATGGGCTCGGGTACCAGTTGGTCCAGTTGCCGCAGCCGTAGCCGACGATCGTGCTGTGCATGAGGCTCGGCGGGTTGCAGACGCCGTTGTCGTCGGTCAGGCCGAAGACGTGCCCGAACTCGTGGTTGATGAACGCCCGACCGGTGTTGTCGAGCCGGCCGCCGGAGCTGAAGACCAGGTAGACGTATGCCCACCGGCTGTCGTAGTGGCCGTGGGTGGCGTTCCACACCGGGTTGTCGTGGACGACGCAGTTGTAGTAGTTGGCCGGGCCACCGCACCGGCCGCTCCAGTCCCAGGCGTAGTGGACCTCGATCTCGATGGTGTTCCGGGTCGCGGCGGGGTACGAGCTGCAGTGGCTGTCGGTCGGCCACAGGTCGATCCGCCACTCGCCGAGGCCGTCCCAGACCCTGCCGGATCCCATCTGCGTCAGGGTCTGGTTGACGAAGGAGCGGGCGGCGGCGTGGCTGACCTTGGACGTGTCCCGCGACTCGACGCAGAACTGCTCGTCGTAGGTGCCGGCGGTGGAGCCGGCGGTGGCGAAGTGCATGTTGTGCAGGTGCCGCTGCGAGCTGGGGTTCGGGTGGGAGGCGGCGGCCGGTCCGGCTGGTACGAGCAGCGCGGCGACCAGCACGGCGAGCCATACGGCCGGAACCCAGGCGGGTAGCCGGGCACGTCGGTCGGACATCGACGTTCTCCTTTCGACGGGGGTGTCTGGAGTGTTCCGGGCAGCGTTCTACGGCTGGTATATGCGCACCTGATCGCTATGCTTCGATGCCATGGAGGATCGGCTGCGGTTCGGTCTCCTCGGCCCCGTACAGGCGTGGGCCGGCGACCGGCCGGTCGTGCTCGGACCACCGATGCAGCGTGCGGTCCTGGCCGCGCTGCTCCTGCACGCCAACCGGGTCACCTCGGTCGACGAACTCGTCAACCTGCTGTGGGAAGCCGGGCCGCCGCGCACCGCCCGCAAGAACGTCCAGTTGTACGTGTGGCGCCTACGCAAGCTGCTCGGCGACCGCCTGGTGTCGAGCCCGCCCGGCTACCGGATCGCGGTCGACCCGGCCGACCTGGACATCACCCGGTTCGAGGACCTGCTCCGCGCGGCCCGGACGTCCGTCCGGGCCGGCCGTTGCGAGCGGGCCGGCGCGCTGTACCGGTCGGCGCTGGACCTGTGGCGCGGCGAGCCGCTGGCCGACGTCGCCGGGATCGGCACCTTCGGCGCCGGCGCCGCCCGGCTGGACCGGTTACGCCTGGCGGCGTACGAGGAGTACGTCGACGTGGAACTCGACCTGGACCGGCACCAGGCGGTGTTGCCACTGCTCGACGACCTGGTCACCCGCTATCCGCTGCACGAGCGGTTCGCCGAGCAACAGGTGACGACGCTGCACCACCTCGGCCGGCGGGGTGCGGCCGTCGACGCGTACCTGCGGTGCCGCCGGACGCTCGCCGACGAACTCGGGCTGCGGCCCGGCCCGGTCCTACAACGCCTCGGTGAACTGGCCCGGGGCCCGGCCGACCCGCCAGCCCCGGGCCCCCGAGGGTCGGCGCTGCGGGAGTTGCCGCACACCGTCGCCGCATTCGTCGGCCGCCAGCGGGAACTCGCCGTCCTGCGCGAACGGCTCACCGACCGCCGGGAACCGGCGATCCCGCTGTGCGTGGTCACCGGACCGGCCGGGGTCGGCAAGTCGGCCCTGGCCATACGGGCAGCCCACCAGGTCGCCGACGCCTTCCCTGACGGCCAGTTGTACGCCGACCTGCGTGGCGCCACCGCCGGCCTGCAGCCGGCCGCGCCGATCGACGTACTCGGCCGGTTCCTGCGGGTGCTCGGGGTGGCGGACAACGCGGTCCCCGCCGAGGTGGCCGAGGCGTCGGCCCGCCTGCGGTCGCTGCTGGCTGACCGGCGGCTGCTCCTGGTCCTCGACAACGCCCACGACGCTGCCCAGGTAAGACCCCTGATCCCGGCCGGTACCCGCTGCGCGGTCCTGGTCACCTCCCGGCGCAACCTGGTCGACGTCGACGGTGCCAGCCACCTGGAACTCGACGTGCTCGCCGACGCCGACGCCGTCGAACTACTCGTCCGGCTTGCCGGCGGCCCCCGGGTCGCCGCGGAGGCCGACACCGCGGCGCTGCTGGTCCGCCGGCTCGGCGGCCTGCCGCTCGCGATCCGGATCGCCGGTGCCCGGCTCGCTGCCCGGCCGAACTGGACGCTGGCCACGCTCGCCGACCGGCTGCACGACGAACGGCGCCGGCTGCACGAACTGCGCCTGGGCGACATCGCGGTACGGACCAGTTTCCTCGTCAGCTACCAGCACCTGGCCGACCCGATGGCGACCCGGCTGTTCCGGCTACTCGGTGCCGTCGACGGACCGGACGTCACCGCACCGGTCGCCGCGGTGCTGCTGGACGTCGACCCACCGCAGGCCTTGGACGCGCTCGACGAACTCGTCGACGCCCGGCTGCTCGACGAGACCGCGACGGGGCGCTACGCCATGCACGACCTGATCCGGCTCTTCGCCCGCGAACGCGCCGGCGACGAACCACCCGCCGACCGGGACGCGGCCGTGGACCGGATGCTGGCCCACCACCTCGACCTGGCCCGACACGCGTTGGGCCTGCTGCGGCCCGGCACCCGTACGCCCCCGATCACCGGCCCGCCGCGCTTCGCCGACGCGGACACCGCGCTAGCCTGGCTGACCACCGAGCGGACGAACCTGGTGGCGGCCACCGTGCAGGCCGCCGGTTCGGCGGCACACGCCCGCCGCGGCGCCGACCTGGCCGACAGCCTGTTCCTCTTCTTCGAGATGTCCGGGCACGTGGCGGACTGGCTCACCGTCGACCGGGCCGGCATCGACGCGGCCGTCCGGCTCAGTGACCGGGTGACCGAGGCCCGCCTGCGGCACGACCTCGCGGTCGCGTACTTCTATTTGCACCGCCCCGACGAGGCGGCCCGGCATCTAGAGCACAGCCTGCTGGTCAGCCGGGCCGCCGGCGACGACGAGGGCCGGGCCAGGGCGCTGAACCAGTTCGGTGTGCTGCACGGTATGGCCGGCGACTACGAACGGGCCGCCGAGTTCTTCAAGGACAGCCTGCGGCTACGCCGCAAGCTCGGTGATGAGCGGTCCTGTGCCGCGGCCCAGGGCAACATCGGCATGGCTTACCGCCTCGCCGGACGCCTGGAGGAGTCGGTGCGGCACTGCCGGGCGGCGGCGACCCTGGCCCGGCGCGCCGCCGCCCCCGAGGTGGAGGTGAACGCGCTAGGCAATCTCGGTGAGGTGCAGTGCATGCTGGGCCGCTACAGTTCGGCGCTGCGGTACCTGCGGCGCAGCCTGGCCATCGCCGGGGTGCCGGCCAACGAACGCAACCGGGGCAGCATCATGGGCACCCTCGCCGACGCCTACCTCGGCGCCGGACGGCCCGGTCCGGCGATCAGATACGCGGAACTTGCCGTCGAGGCGATGCGTCGGGCGGACTTCCGGCACGGCGAGGCGCTCGCGCTGCGCCGGGCCGGCCGGATGCTGTGCGCCCACGGCGATCCGGGACGCGGGATAGAACAGTTGCGGCTCGCCCTGGCCCTGTTCACCGACCTAAAGCTACCCGAAGCGGCCGAGGTACGCGCCGAACTACGTGCGGCCCGGCCGATCCGGCCGTAACCCGGCGCCGGGCATGGCCTGCGTCCGCCGCTGCTGGACGCTGACGCAGCGCTACCGCGACAGCAGCCAGTTCCGCACCGCACTGGATGGGACGTCGCCTACATCATGCAGGTCAACGGCGACGCCCCTTATCGATCACCGCCACGCCGCAACTTGCTGCGCGAAAGTGATCTCCCCAGAATGATGTACCCGCTGGTCGCGGACCTAGCCGCGGACGGGATCCCCGTCGCGGTGACCTGCCGGGTGCTGGACTTCAGCAAGCAGGCGTACGCGGTGAACCGTCGTCGGGCGCGCCGGTGCGATGCCTACTACGCGTGGAAGAAGGTCCCGGTCAGCGGGGACGATCTGTCCGATGCCCACCTGATCGACGTCGCCCATCACCACCACCAGCGCTCCCACCCGTTCCCCGACCTTGCTCTCCTCGGTCCCCGTAGTCCGCGCGCACCGACGATTCGGCGCGGCGCGGGCCGGACGACGTCCGGTGGTGCCGTCCGCCTGCGCCACCCGACCTCAGCCCTTCTCCTGCTGGAGGCGCTGCATTAGCATTTTCTTGCCTTGCTCGCCCGCCTTGCGGTTGTTGTCCTGGATCCGCCGGAACCAATCGGCGAGTTCCGTGTCGCCGTCGGCGTTGGCGTCGCCGATGTACGTCTCCAGCTGCCAGATGTGCTGCAGTGACATCTGCAGCGCGTGGACCAGGTCGTAGTTCTTATCCTTTACCGGGCTCGCCGCTTCCCGAACGATCGTGGCCACGGCACACCTCCCTAGTCGCTGATGCGTGGAACCAGCGCTTTCCCCTCGCCACGGCCTTCACGCCGGCTACCTACCGCCCGCTGGCAGGTAGGGAGCACGCACGGCGGAACTGGCGGCGTTACAGATCGTGCGATACGGCGAGAGCCCAGCGAACGTTGCGGCCGGCGCGGCAGTCGGCGCCGAACTGATCGACCTCACCCACCGGCACCCGGACGTGCCGCTCAACCCGACCGGGCAGGGGCAGGCCACCACCACCGACCTGCGGACCTGCGGTTCGCCGGCCTGCCGGTCCTGTCTCGCGAACGGTCCTGTCTCACATTCGGTGGTGACCGAGCGTGCTGCTATCCGAGGAGGATGCGGTGGCGAAGCAGGGTGAAGCCTGCTCGTCCGTGCATTGGCGGCATGAACTCCACCGTCTTGGGGCGACGGCGCTGACCGTCGTCGCCCGTTGCTCGTCGCACGTGAAGATGCGGCATCGGAACCGGCGTTCAGCGTCGGCCAGACCCGCCGCCGCGATCGGGTCGTGCCCAGCAGCGTGCCGCCGACCCTCCAGGCCGAACCGCGTCGAACTCGCAGGTCTCGTTGAGCGGCAGATCCCGGCCGGTGGTGGATCACGTTCCGGATACGGACTCTTGCCCATGCCGCACCTCCTCCGATAACTTGCGTGTCATAAGTTCACGAGGCAGCGCCAACAATCCCAGCAAACGGCTCTCGTTTCGGGGATGTTGCGGGACGCAAGTTGAGGAGAGTGCGGTGACGTTCTCGATCGTGGCCGTCGACCCGGCGACCGGTGAGATCGGCGCGGCCGTGCAGTCTCACTTCTTCGCCGTCGGTCGCCGCTGCCTGACCGTCCTGCCCGGGACCGGCGCGGTCGCGTCGCAGGCGTTCGGGGACGCCGGCCACGGACCGCTCGTTCTCGACGCGCTCTCGAACCCCGGCGCCGTCCCCGCAGTCGTCCTGCGGCGGCTGATGGCCGGTGACGAGAACCGCGAGCTGCGGCAGGTCATGGTTATCGGCCCAAGCGGCGAGGCAGCCGCCCATACCGGCGCTGGATGCATTCCGTACGCCGGTCACCGGATAGGTGCCGGCGTGGCCGCGGGGGGCAACACACTCTCCGGCCCTCACTGGCAGGACATGGTCGACGCGTACCGGGACAGCCCCGGCCCGATCGAACAGCGCCTGCTCGCCGCCCTCTCCGCCGCACAAACGGCCGGCGGCGACCTGCGCGGCATGATGTCCGCCGCGCTCAAGGTCGTGGGTCCGGAACAGACCCGGTGGCCGCAGCCGGGCACCCGCATGGACCTGCGCGTCGACCATCACCCGGCGCCGATCGAGGAGCTCGCCCGCCTGGTGACGCTCTCGGCGGCGCATGCCAGGCTTACCGCCGGTGTCCTCTCCCCCGGCCGGATCGTCGGCACCGGGGCGGCTCCGATCGACGACACCAACGCACCGGGGATCCTCGACGACCTGGCGGGGGCGCAGCACGTCTTCGGCGACGACCCGGAACCCACATTCTGGCGCGGTGTCGTGGCGGCGCGTGTCGGGCGCGACGCGCTCGCGGCCTCCTGTTTCGCTCGGGCCATCGCGCTACGTCCGTCGTACGAACAGCTCGCCGGCGCGCTCGAACGCGCTGGCCGGCTCCGGCTTCCCCCGGGTGGACTCCGCGCGCTCCTGGCGGCCCACCCGAACGTCCCACCCCCAACGACCGTCCAGCCTGGTCGGAACGGACAGATGGAGACCCCCAGCACATGAGACGAAAGCAATTCGCGCCGCTCGTGGCAGCCGCGCTCACCGGCCTCGTCGCACTCACCGGATGCCAGGGCGGGTCGCAAGGCGACTCCGGCGGCCGATCGCACAGCTTCATCATCGGTGCCGGCGAGGTGGACGGGCTCGACCCCGTCCAGACCAAGACGATGACCGCCCAGATGGTCGTGGCGAACCTGTACGCCAACCTGATTGAACAGAAGATGGTCCCGGTAGCGGACGGCTACCTGGATGGCACCGACGAGTACGTCAACGGCATCGTCGAGAACTACGAGACCTCCGCCGACGGCACGGTGCTCACTTTCACGCTGGCCGACGGGCTGACCTTCGCCGACGGCTCGCCACTCACCGCCGACGACGTTGTCTACACCATGCGGCGAACGCTCTCGGAAGCCTCCTACGTCAGCGGCTCCAGCACGGTCTTCATGCACATCAGTGACGCCGAGAAGCAGATCATGGCGGTCGACCCGTCGACCGTCCGGGTCACGCTCGACTCACCAGCGCCGGCCGTCAACGCATTCCTCGCTCTGAGCACCTTCGGCATCCTGAGCTCGGAGAAGGGCTCGGCGAACGCGGGCGCGAACGGCGCCGCCACCGAGTTCTTCGTCAAGAACGCCACACCGTCCGGCCCGTTCACGCTCGAGTCGTGGAACGCCGGCGAGAGCGTCAAGCTCGTCAAGAACCCCAAGTACGTGCACGCGGGCGACGTCTACCCGGAACAGCTCACCATTCTCAACATGGCCGACGAGGACCAGCGCTACCTCGCGTTGAGGAACGGCGACATCGACGTGGCACTCGACCTGTCGCCTCGGCTGGTGAAGGAGGCGTCCTCGCAGGCCGGGCTGACCGTGCACAGCATGCCCAGCAACACGCTCTACTACCTGGGCATGAACCCCAAGGTGGCACCCTTCGACAACAAGCTCGTCCGCCAGGCGGTGGCCGCCGCCGTCCCGTACGAGTTGCTGATGCGGGAGGTCGTGCTCGGCCAGGCGAGCCCGGCGTACGGCGTGGTACCGCACAACATGACGACCAGTACCGCGCCGTCGGAGAAGGCCACACAGTACGAGACGAACGCCGAGCGCGCCAAGCAGCTTCTCGCGCAGGCGGGGGTGCGTGACCTGACCGTCGACCTCTCGATCTCCTCGGCCGACCCGATCTCGGTGGACTCGGCCGTCCACATCCAGTCGGCGCTCGCCCAGGCCGGCATCAAGGTCCAGATCAAGCAGCTGGCCGACGCCGACTTCGAGACCCGGAGCAAGGCTCAGGAGCTCGGGTTCTTCGTCGCGAACTGGGCCTCGTGGGTGCAGGATCCGTTCTTCCAGATGCGTGCCCTGCTGCTGACGGACCGGGCGACCAACCGGACCGGCTTCGCTAACGCCCAGTTCGACAAGCTCGTCCTGGACGGCATCGCCGAGGGCGACCGCGCCACACGCGACCAACTGTCGGCCGAGGCACAGCGGATCGTGATCGACGAGGCATCGTTCGTCGGCCTGTTCACCAAGAACATGTCCGTTGTGACACGGTCCGATGTAGAGGGCGTCACGCTCACCGACGACCTGCTGCCCCGTCTGAAGTACCTGTCCCGTAAATGACGTCCTGATTCGCCGGGCCGGCCGAAGAGGGCCGGCTCGGCGACCGGGCAAGCCGTGGAGTGCAACCTCTTGACCAGGTATCTCCTGCGACGCCTGCTGTCGAGCGCGATCACCATCGCGGTCATGGCGGTGCTCGTGTTCTTCGCATCCCGGGTGCTGCCCGGCGACCCCGCAGTCATCCGTGCCGGCAACGACGCCACGCCGGAGCTGATCGCGAGGATCCGCGCCGAGCACGGTCTGGACCTTCCGCTGTACGAGCAGTTCTTCCACTACGTCGGTGGCCTGCTGCACGGGGATCTGGGCACGTCGGTGCGGACGGGCAACCCCGTCTCCGCGGACCTGCTGACATTCCTTCCCGCCACCTTGGAGCTGAGCCTGCTGGCGTTCGTCGTCGCCGTGCTGATCGGCGTCACCGTCGGCACGGTCGCCGCCGCCAGGGCAGGGCGGTGGCCGGACGCGGTGGCACGTGGCTTCACTGCGGTGGGGGGCTCTATGCCCAGCTTCTGGCTCGCACTCATGGCCATCTTCGTCCTCGTCTACTCCCTGGGCCTCTTCCCGAGCCCGGTGGGACGGTTGCCACTCGGCACGAGCGCGCCGCCGCGCCACACCGGCTTCCTGACCATCGACGCGCTCATCGCCGGCGACGGTGCCCTGGCAACGTCGGCGCTCGCCCAGCTCGCGCTGCCGGCGCTCCTGCTGGGGATGCTCAGCTCGATCGCGCTCGCCCGGATCACTCGTACGGCGATGATCGACGCGCTCAGCGCGAGCCACACGCGGGCCGCGCGCGGACTGAACCTGGGGCGCCGGCACATCCTGCTGCAGGAGGGCTTCCGCAACGCGCTGCCGACGATCATCACATCGATGGGCTTCGTCGCCGGACACCTCATCGCCGGCAACATCATCGTCGAGCAGATCTTCTCGTGGCCCGGGATCGGGCGGTACCTGAGCACGGCGATCTCGCAGAGCGACCTCGACGTCGTGCAGGGCTTCGTGATCGTCGTCGGTGTCAGCTACGTGCTCATCAACCTCGTCGTCGACCTTCTGTACGTCGTCTCGGACCCGCGCATCGACCTGAGGAGGGCAGGATGACGACCGCCAGGATGCTCGCCTCGGCTCGCCCACGCCGGCTGGCCCGGCTGCGTGGCCGCGGGGACCTCGGACTGCGGCTCGGGCTGTTGCTGCTGGCCGTCCTCGTGCTGATCGGCTTGGTCGGCCCGCTCCTGCTGCCCGACCCGAACGCGACGGCGGCCGGTCAGTCGCTGTTGCCACCGGGCCCGGACCATCTCTTCGGCACCGACCGGTACGGCCGCGACCTGCTCGCCCGTACGGTCGCCGCGATCCGCCTCGACCTCGTGCTCGGTATCGGAGTCGCCGTCGCCGCGATGCTGCTCGGCTCGCTGCTGGGCGCCGTTGCCGGCTACCTCGGTGGCATCGTCGACGAAGTGGTCATGCGCTTCACCGACGCGCTGCTGGCCTTCCCCGGTTTCGTGCTCGCCCTCATGGTCGTCGCCTTCACCGGCAACAGCCTGGTGTTCATGGCGGTCGGCGTCACCATCGGATCGATGCCCCACTTCATCCGGCTGTCCCGGGCCCGAGCACTGTCCGAACGGGAACTCGACTACATCCCCGCCAGCAAGCTGGCCGGCAGCGGAAGCGGCGGCATCATCTTCGGGCACATCATGCCCAACACGATCGGGGCGCCGCTCATCCAGACCACCGTCACCGCCGGATGGGCGATCCTGGACATCGCGGCCCTGTCGTTCCTCGGCGTCGGCGTCCAGCCACCCACCGCCGAGTGGGGCACGATGATCTCGGAGGGTTACAGCGAGATCCTCACCGGCAAGTGGTGGCCCGCGTTCTTCCCCGGCCTGTTCATGCTCATCGCCGTACTGGCCTTCCAGCTGATCGGTGACGGGCTTTCGAAATGGAAGAACTCATGAGCCTTCTCGCGGTTGACGACCTCGATCTCCGGATCGCCCGGTCCGGGCAGACGCTGCTGCGCGATGTCACCGTCTCCATCGAGCGCGGTTCCATCGTCGGCCTGGTCGGCGAGTCCGGCTCCGGAAAGTCGATGTTCTCGCTGGCCCTCATGGGACTTCTGCCCGACGGCGTCGAGGTTTCCGCCGGGACGGCGGAGGTGGCGGGTCGACCCATCTTCCGCGGTGCGTCACGCTCCTATGACACCGCCGTACGGGACCGGATCGCGCTCGTGTCCCAGAACCCGCGGGCCGCCCTGAACCCGACCATGCGGATCGGCAAACAGATGGTACGCGTGCTGCGGCAACGCCGACGGATGGGGAAAGTCCAGGCGCGGGACGAGGCCCGGGAGCTGCTGCGCAAGGTGGGCATATCCGATCCACTGCGGGTCGAGCGCGCCTACCCGCACCAGCTCTCCGGAGGGATGTGCCAGCGGGTCGTCATCGCGATGGCGCTCTCCGTCCAGGCACCCGTGCTGATCGCCGACGAACCCACGACCGGTCTCGACGTCACTATCCAGGCGCAGATCCTTCTGCTGCTCAAGGAGCTGATGGCCGACGGCGACCGGGCGGTTCTCATGGTCACCCACGACCTCGCCGTCGTGAGCAGCATGTGCGACCAGGTGATCATCCTCTACGGCGGTCAGGTGATGGAGGTGGGCCCGACGCAGGACATCTTTCACGACCCCGTGCACCCCTATACCCGCTTCCTGCTCGAGAGCCTCGAAGACCACGTCCCGAGCGCCGACGACATCGGCGACCGGGTGACGGAGTCCTCGGTGGACTTTTCGCTTGCCGGCTGCCGCTTCGCGAAGCGGTGCCCGTTCAGCACGGACCTGTGCCACCGCGAGCCGCCGCTCGCACGCCGGAGCGGGACTCGGACCGTCAACTGCCACCACCGGGGTGTCTCGTGAGCCCACTGCTTCAGGTCGATGACCTCGTCATCACCTACATGAACGGCCGGCGCCGCGTCCCCGCCGTACGCGGTGTGAGCTTCGCCGCCGAGCCCGGGGAGACGATCGCCCTGGTCGGGGAGTCCGGATGCGGGAAGTCGTCGACCGCCCGAGCGGTCGCCGGGCTCGAGGCGCCCACCACCGGCCGCGTGCGCATGGCCGGGCATGACGTCGGCGCCATCGCGCGCGACCCCAAGCTGCGTCACCTCGTGCAGATGGTGTTCCAGCACTCCGACCAGTCGCTCGACCAGATGTGGACGGTCGAGCGCATCGTCGCCGAGCCACTGGCCCGAATGCACCGTATGAGGCGCGGTGCCGCCCGGGACCGGGTCGTTCCCGCGCTCGCCGAGGTCGGGCTCGGTGACGAGTACCTGACCCGGCGGCCGCGCGACCTCTCCGGTGGGCAGGCGCAACGCGTGGCCATCGCCCGCGCCCTGATCACCCGCCCCCAACTCGTCGTGCTCGACGAGCCCACCGCGAGCCTGGACCAGTCGGTGCGGTCAAGAGTGCTTGCGCTGCTGCAGCGTCTGCAAAACGAACGGAAGATGACCTACGTTTTCATCTCCCACGACCTGGCCAGCGTGCGTCGAATCGCCCACCGGGTCGCCGTGATGTACCTGGGGCGCATCGTCGAGGTAGGACCCACCGCCGAGATCTTCCGCAATCCGATGCACCCGTACACCAGGGGCCTGCTCGAGTCCGAACCGCGGGTCACGCCCAACGAACCGTGGGAGATCACCCCGATGCGAGGCGAGACGCCCAGCCCTTCGGCCATCCCCACGGGGTGCGCCTTCCAAGGGCGGTGCCCACTCGCCGACCCGCAGTGCGCGGCCGTCGATCCCCGTCTCGTCGAGGTCGCCGGTGGCCGGCTGCTGGCCTGCGTGAAGAAGGACTGACACGTGCCCACACTGTCCCGGCCCCGGCCGGCACGCCTTTTGTCAGCCGCGGCGCGCCGTCTGCCGCAGATACTCGACGACCTGAAGCTGCTGGTCGAGTGCGAGTCCCCGTCTGCGGTTCCGGCCGCGCTCCACGAGTGCGCCGACCACCTGGAGGGCCTCGTCCTGACACGCGTTGGTCGCCGGGCCGAGTCGCGAGGCGAGGCACTGCCGCACCTGCGGTGGCGGTGGGGTGGCTCGCCCAACCGCGTCCTGATGCTCACCCACTTCGACACGGTCTGGCCCGTGGGCACGCTCGTGGACTTTCCCTTCTCCGACGAGGACGGCCTGGTCCGCGGACCCGGGAGCTTCGACATGAAGGCAGGGATCGTCATCGCGGTGCATGCGCTGGCGGTGCTCCGGGAGGTGGCCGGCGATCGCGCGCTCGACGGGATCTGCCTGCTCTCCACCGCCGACGAGGAACTCGGGTCCGGCGGGTCGCGGGCGCTGATCGAGACGGAGGCAGACGGCTGCCGGGCCGCGCTCGTCTTCGAGGGTGCCGGCGCGGACGGCGCGCTGAAGACCGCCCGCAAGGGCACCGCACACTACGTGCTCCGCGTGCACGGCAAGGCGTCCCATGCCGGCCTGGAACCGGAACGAGGCGTGAACTCGGCGCTGGACGCCTCCCGCCTGACCATCGCCGCGGCACGGCTGTCCGACCCGGCCCGGGGAACCACCGTGACACCGACCCTCGTCACGGCGGGCACGTCCAGGAACACCGTTCCCGACCTCGCCGAGATTTCTCTCGACGTGCGGGCGGCCGACCCCGACGAACAGCAGCGTGTCGACAACGCGCTGCGGCGGCTGGTGGCAGAGCCGTCCCCCATCGGGTGCGGCATCGAGCTCGTCGGCGGGCCGAACCGCCCCCCGATGACGGCGCGGACGTCCGCGGCACTCTACGAGACCGCGCGGCGGGTGAACCGCTCGCTCGACCTGCCCGAGCTCAAGCAGGTCTCGGTCGGCGGTGGCTCGGACGGCAACCTCACCGCGGCGCTGGGCATCCCCACGCTGGACGGGCTCGGCGCGGTCGGTGGCGGCGCGCACACCCGCGAGGAGCGGGTCATCGCCGACCGCTTCGTCGACCGCGTCGCCCTTGCCGCCGCGCTCCTCGCCGAACTGCTCGACGCGCCCATGACAGGAGATGACCGTGGCTGAGCCGCTGGACCCGTTCGCCCCGGCGACGGAGGTCGCCCGCCGCATCCGGGAGCGCGAGGTGACGCCGTTGGAGGTGGCACGGTTCTACCGCGACCGCGTGGACCGGCTCAACGACCGTCTCAACGCGATCGTCTGGCTGGACGAGGCGTTCCTCGACCGCGCCGAGCGCGCAACCAGGGAGCTGGCGGACCGCCGCGACCTCCCGGCGTTCTTCGGCGTGCCGATCGCGGTCAAGGACGTCCAGAACGTCGCGGGACAGCCGAACACGAAGTCGTCCCTGGCCGTCTCGGCTGCGCCGCAGGTGCGTGGCGACATCTTCGTCGAGCGGCTGCTCGCCGCCGGCTTCACGCCGATCGGCCGGACCGCCTCGTCCGAGTTGGCGGCGACGCCGACGACCGAGAGCATCAAGCACGGCGTCACCCGCAACCCGTGGCACCCGGAGGTGAGCCCGGCCGGGTCGAGCGGCGGGTCGGCGGCGGTGATCGCCGCGGGCATGGTGCCGGCGGCGACCGCTACGGACGGCGCCGGCTCGATCCGCCTTCCCGCGTCCGCCTGCGGCCTCGTCGGCCTAAAACCCACCCGCGGGCTGCTCCCGCAGCGGACACCGAACTGGGAGGGCTCATCCGTCGACGGCGTACTGACCCGGACCGTCGCCGACACCGCCGCGATCCTGGACGTCGTCGCCGCTCCCGACCCGTATGCGTGGACGGTGACCGCGACCCCGCCGCCGGACTACCAGCGGGCCCTCCACGACGATCCGCCGCCGCTGCGCATCGCCGTACTCCTGCAGGCGCCCGGCGACATCGAAGTGGACGACGAGTGCGTGGCGGCGACCCGCGAGGTCGCCGACCGGCTCGCCCGGGACGGGCACGAGATCGTCGAGGTGGCGCCGACGATCGCGCAGAGCCAGGCGATCGACCTCTACCGCCGCTTCGTCGGCCCGGCCGGCAGCCACCTGCTCGACTACGACCTCAGCCAGCCGATGCAGCCGGGCGTACGCGCACGCCTGCGCCACGTCGAGGACATGTCGGTACGGGACTACGTGCGCGCCGTGGCCGAGCTGAAACGGCTGACCCGCGACCTGGTGCGCCCCTGGGTCGAGGACTTCGCCGTCCTGGTGACGCCGACGAGCGCGGTCCGCACCCCGCCGCACGGCGTGGTGACCCACGAACACAACAACCCCGACCAGGGGCAACCGACTCTCAAGGCGGTCGGGGCATTCACCGGATGGGTCAACGTCGCCGGGCTGCCTGCGATCTCGTTGCCGACCCACACCGACACGCGTGACGCCCCGCTCGGCGTCCAACTCGTCGGCGGCCCGTTCTCCGAGGCTTCGCTTCTGAGGATCGGCCGGCGGCTCGAACGGCAGTACCGCTGGCCCGACCGCCGCCCGGCCGGGACCTGAAGGAGAGGCAGCAGTGACAGACACACGAAGCGAACAGAAAGGTCAGGGCAACCCCATGGGAATGGACACCACCGAGTATGACAAGCGGCAGGTGCTGGCCCTGCACAAGCAGTGGTGGAAGGCGAACGTCGGGCTCGACATCCCGGCCATGCGCGAGTGCTTCCCCTCGGGCAACGCCTTCTCGATGTTCAACCGCAACAGCTTCACGTACTTCGGCGTCGAGGAGGTGGCCAAGCTCTGGCAGCACTTCATCGACACCGGCATCCCGCCCCGCCTGACGCAGACCGTGGCCGTCCTGCGCATCGAGGCGCGCGCCGACACCGCCTGGGTCATCAGCGAGCTCACCTACCGGCGCGTCGCCCCCGTCCAGACCGAACGGCACTGGGAGGTCCCCGACGTCGACCAGACCCTCGGCAGCAAGGCAACCGAGATCTATCACCGCGACAACGGCGCGGGCGTGCCGGCGTGGAAGATGTGGCACTTCCACTCCGGACCGCTTCAACCCTTCCAGGAGCCGCGCCCGGCTTTCGACGACACGCTGACCGACCGGGGCCTCGGCGGCAACCCGTACGGGGAGCCGATCACCTACACCTTCACCCTCGACCGGCCGGCCTGAGAGCGCGCGGACGATGACGGAGAAGCGCGCCCCCCGGATGTCGCTGATGCTGAGCAGCGCGGTCCCGCCCGATCAGACCCTCGCGGTCGCCCGGTTCGCCGAACAGTCCCGCTACTCCAGACTCTGGATCACCGAGGACTACTTCCGTAAGGGCGCCTTCTCCACCGCCGGAGCCGCGCTCGCGGCGACCGGCGGCATCGAGGTCGGCCTCGGCATCGCGTCCCTGTACGTGCGAAGTCCCGCCACCTTCGCTATGGAGGTCGCCACCCTCGACGCGATGTTCCCGGAAAGGTTCGAGGCCGGCATCGGGCTAGGCAGCCTGCGGGCCCTCGACACCCTGGGCCGCCGGCCCGACAAGGCCATCGGGTCGTTGACCGACCGCCTCCGGCTCCTGCGCTCGCTGCTGTCCGGCGCGGACACGCGCTGGCGGGACGAGTTCGACACCCTCGACGGAGTACGGCTGGACTATCCGGCGACGAAGCCCCCGCGCCTCTGGGCGGCCGCTGAGTCCCCCCAAATGCTGCGAATGGCCGCACGGGAGTCGGACGGGCTCATCCTCTCGGCGCTCTCCTCGCCCGGGTACGTCTCCTGGGTACGTCAAGAGATCGCGCCTGCGCTCGCCAAGCGGGGCGTGGACCTGCCGATCGCGGCGTTTGTCTACACCAGCGTCCACGACGACGAGGAGGTCGCCTTCGGCAACGCACGGGAACTCGTCGCCGCCCGGCTCGCGTCCGGCCGCGTGGCGCCCACCCTCGCCCGAAGCGGGCTCTGGGAGCAGATCGAGCCGCTGCTGGGCCGCCCGGTCGACGACCTGCGGCCGCGGCTGGGGCCGGAGGTGGTCGGTAGCTTCGTCGCCTACGGCACGGTCGCGTCGTGCCGGGAACGCCTCCTCGCGTACGCGGCCGCCGGCGTGGACGAGATCGCGCTGGCCCCGATTCCGGTCGCGGGGAAACTCAACCTCACCGAGGTGATGCCCCTCCTGGCACAGTTCGTTCGTACGACACCGTGAAGACCCCACCACGGGGACGCTGACGCTATCGTCTCCCTGCGGCGGCCGCCCTGACCGAAGGACCGACAGTGACCCTCGACGAGACGCAGATCCACAGCACCGAGTCGGACAACCGCAGCCTGGTCAGCCCGAGGGACCGCTACGCGGCGCGGCTGCAGATGAACATGTCCGCCGCGAACCTGCGGGCCCGGGTGCTCGACGCCGAGCTGCGAAACCTCCAGCGGACCTTCGACCACCTGGGCGAGGACGACTCGCTCGTGCGGGCAGCGAGCGGCATCGTCAGCGCCCGGCGCCGCTTCATTGTCGGTGCGGGCAAGAGCCTCGCCCACGCCACACTGCTCGCCTGGGACCTCTCCGCCGGCCTCGGCCAGGTGCTGCTGGTCGACGAGGTCACCGTCCGCTCCCTCGACGTGCTCCTCGACGTGCGCCCCAGCGACGTCCTCGTCGCTTTCTCCTTCCGCCGGTACCAGCGCCGCACCGTGACGGTCGCGGAGGAGTTCGCGGCACAGGGTGGGGTCGTGATCGGGATCACTGACTCCCCGGACGCGCCGATCGCCCGGATCGCGCATGAGGTCGTCGTCGTACCCACCGTCAGCGCCTCCTACGCGGACTCGCCGACCGCCGTTGCCGCGGTCATCCACCTGCTCACGACGCTGACCACCGCGAGCGCGAAGGGCGCGCGGCGTAGGCTCGCCGAACGGGAGCGCCTGCACCAGGCGCTCGACACGTACCTGGATTGACATCCTCCCCGTCCTGAAGGACGGGGATTCCCGTGGTCGCCCTCGGGTTTTCCTGCTTCACCGTCGACTGCCCCGAACGGAGGTTTCCCCGTTGAGGTCTTACACCGTCTCCACAGGCTGTCACCGCCTGTCCGGCGGCCAGAATGTTGCGTGCCGCGTTCACGTCCCGGTCGTGGACGGTGCCGCACCGGCACGCCCAGGACCGTACGTTCAGCGGCATCCGTTCAGCGAGGGCACCACACGTGGAGCACAGTTTCGACGACGGGAACCAGCGGTCGACGACGACCAGGTTCCGGCCGTGCCAGACAGTCTTGTACTCCAGCATGGTGCGGAACTGCCGCCAGGCCGCATCGCTGATCGCGCGGGCCAGGCTCCGGGTTTTGACCATGTTACGTACGGTCAGGTCCTCGATCACGAGCGTTTGGTTCTCACGCACGAGTCGGGTGGTCAGCTTGTGCAGGTGATCCCGCCTGCGGTCGGTGATCCGGGCATGCACACGGGCGACCTTGAGCCTGGCCCTGGCCTGGTTCGCCGAGCCCTTCTCCTTCCTCGCCAGCGCGCGTTGGGCTCTGGCGAGAGCCTTGCGGTCGCAGCGCTCGTGTCGCGGGTTGGTGACCTTCTCCCCGGTCGACAAGGTGAGCAGGCTGTCGAGCCCGGCGTCGATACCGACCGCACCCGAAGCCGTGGCCTGCTCGATCACGTCATCGCACAGCAGCGACACGAACCAGCGCCCGGCCGCGTCCTGCGACACCGTCACCGTGGACGGCGACGCACCCTCGGGCAGTGGCCGCGACCAGACGATATCGAGGGGCTCGGCCATCTTCGCCAAGGTCAGCTTCCCGTCGCGCCACCGGAACGCGCTGGTGGTGTACTCCGCCGACCGGCGCGACCTCTTCCTGCTCTTGAAGGTCGGGTACCTGGCGCGCCTGGCGAAGAAGTTGGTGAACGCGACCTGCAGGTGCCGCAACGCCTGTTGCAGCGGCACCGAGGAGACGTCGTTGAGGAACGCCAGCTCCCCGGTCTTCTTCCATCCCGTCAGCAGAGCAGACGTGGCGTTGTAGTTGACCCGCTCCCGGCGCAGCGTCCACGCCTGGGTACGAGCCGCGAGCGCCATGTTGTAGACCAGCCGGACACACCCGAACGTGCGCGCAAGCTCAGCCGCCTGCGCCCTGCTCGGGTAGAAGCGGTACCTGAACGCCCGCTTCACCGCCTTCGCAGTCACGCCTCACAAACTAGCAAGCCAACGAGTGAACCTTGCAGTGACGGGCGGGTGGACGCCTATCCACCGTGGCTACGGATCGGCTACCCCTGTCCTGCTCCGCAGGAGTTCCGTTTCCTCTCCGGCCTGAAGGCCGAAGAATCCACGGAAGGAATCTGATGACGGCGACGCCGGAGGCACACGGGTGAGGGTCATCGGTATAGATCTCTATCGGGTCAGGCTGCCGCTGAGGTCGACCTTCGAGACCAGTTCCCACCGCAAGAACGCAATTGAGCACATCCTCGTCCGTCTCCACGACGAGTCGGGCCTCGACGGCTGGGGCGAGATCGCGTGCGGTAACGGACCATGGTTCTCCTCGGAGTACGTCTCGACCGCATGGGCCGTCGCCACGGAGTTCCTCGCCCCCGCGGTGCTCGACCATCAGTGGCGACATCCCGGCGAACTGAACGCGCGATGGTCGGGGATCGCCGGGCACCAGGCGGCGAAGGCAGGGTTCGACGGCGCCGCATGGGACCTGTCGGCCAGACGCGACGGCGTACCGCTGACGGTCGCTCTCGGGACTTCGCCGAGGACGATCCCGGTCGGCGTCTCGGTCGGCATCGAGGAGTCGACCCGGTGCCTGGTCGAGCGCGTGGGCGGATATCTCGACGAGGGATACCACCGGGTGAAACTCAAGATCAGGCCCGGCTGGGACGTCGAGCCGGTCCGGGCGGTGCGGCGCGCCTACCCCGACCTCCTGCTGCACGTCGACGCCAACGGCGCCTACCGGCCGGGAGCCGAGTCCGACGAGGTGATGCGCCATCTGGACGGGCTGGGGCTGGCCATGGTGGAACAGCCGTACCCCGGCCGGGACTTCGTGTCTCACGCCCGCCTGCGGCAGCGGATCGCGACACCACTGTGCCTCGACGAGTCCATCGAGGACGCCGCCGACCTGGAGACGATGGTCACGCTGGACGCGGCACAGGTGGTCAACATCAAAGTCTCCCGTGTGGGCGGTTTGACGCCGGCGCTGGCCCTCGCCCGGCAGTGCGCCGGAAACGGCGTCAGCGTCTGGTGCGGCGGCATGCACGAGTTCGGAGTGGGTCGCGCGGCCAACATCGCCTTTGCGTGCGATCCCGCCTTCGGCTACCCGAGCGACCTCTCCGGCTCCGACAAGTACTTCACACACGACATCGTCGATCCGCCGATCATCGCGCGGGACGGATACGTTTCCCCAGCGCCGGGCCCCGGCCTGGGCTTGGCGGTCGACCTGGCCCGGATCGAGTCGGTCGCCCTCGACATCAACCGGTGCCGAGCCCCGCGCTGACATCCGCCCTTCATTCACCCCACGCCCGTTGGGGAGCACGGTCGGTGAGGCGGCCGAGCATCGTCCGGACACAGTCCCCTCACGCCCGAGGGAACACTGAATCGCCTTCACGATAACGACGGTCGTGGCGGTACACCCCCACGCCCATGGCCAGCGGCTCATTCGCCGCAGGCAACGGCGGTGAGATCCTCGCCGACGCCATAGCGCCAGCGCCGGTCGGGTCGTGGTCGCCTACGCCGTGGACCAGGTCCCGGTTGAGATCCTCGCCTACGCCGTAGCGCCAGCGCCGGCACGTCGCGTCGCGTCGACCGGCGTCATCGGCGCGATCAATGTTGAGACCATCGCCGTCGCCGTAGCGGCAGCGCCGGCTGACGATCATCTTCGACCAGGTGCCGTACGTCGAGCGCCGACGGATGGCAGTCGACTTGACCTCAGACCGGTTCCGTCATTGGTTGCCAGTCGATGTGGCCGGGGCGTTGTCCGTCGGTGGTCAGTAAGTCGCGTGCTGCCTGTCGGGCGGTTGCCGGGTGGATGCGGGTCCTGGCCGTTGCGTACTCGGTCGGGGTGCCGCCGTAGTTGAACCAGATCGGCTCGCTGGCGGGTTCGAGGGCGGGATCGACGGCCCAGACCTGGCCGGGGTCCAGGTATGCGAACGAGCGATCGGGGTGCCCCAGTCCGATCTGGAGGATTCTCTGTTCGTGCCACGGGTCGCCGTGGTCGGGGTTGAACAGGTTGACCATCTGTGGCCGCCGTTCGTCGGTGATGTGGTCGAGCACGGTGTCGAGTTCCTCAACGGTGGCGACCGAAACGGCGGCGTTGCGGCCCCACTGTACGGCGAACTTCACGACCGGATCCCTTTCCCGTTTCCCTCGTACTCGTCGTAGTACCGTACGCCTTCGGGTGTCTCCGGCGCCTTCACCCAGACCCGCATCCGCTGGCCTGGCCGCAGCAGACCGGGCAGTAGGGTGTCGCAGCTCAAGGGACCGACACAGACGTCGTTGTTGACCACGACATCGACGCTGTCGGGGGCTTGGTTCGGCGCATCATTGCCGCCGCGTACGACTCCACGTGGCTGATGACGGTCATCCAGCCACGCGCCCGAGGTACCAGGTCATCGGCCAGCGAGGGGTCCTCTTTGGACCGGATTGGTCGACGGGTCAACCGACGCCCGTCCGGATCGAACATCACGCCATGGGTCGGCCCTGGTCCCCGTCACGTCGAGGTAGTCGCCGGGCCGCGTCCCCGAGCCACGCCGGCACCGGCCGGCCGGTCGGCGTGTCGGCAGATGCCGGATCGGGTGCCGGCGACCCCGAAGGTACGCCCACACCCGCAGCCGGTTTCCCGAACCGCCGAGCTGACCCGCCTCGGCAACGGCCGCCTCGACAACCCGCACGGTGTCCGTACCGTATTGACCGACCGCGACCAGGGCCTGTCGGACCGCGTCCAGCCGCGCCATCATCACACCAGGATCGCCACCCCGCAGAATCTCAACGGTCAACTGCCTGGCCTGGTCAACCTGGCCGATACACCGCCCGACCTCGGCAGGAAGCTCGCCCAGACGATGCAGTAACGGGGCAAACGCGGCGGTGATCTGACCGGCCGTGGGCTGTGCGTGCGCGCCGGCTACCGCTGTGCCGGTCTCGCCGACTAGCACCGACAGGCCACCGATCCCGGCCTGGAGCTGCCCGAGCAGGTCGCGGACCCTGGCCATCTCACGGGCGACGCCGATGAAACCTGCCCCCGCCGCATGCGCGACTACCTGCTGTGCGGAGTGATCAGCCGCCGCGGTCTGCTCCTGCGCATGCCTGATAGCCGCCGTCATCGCGTGCAGCCTGCTCTGGATGGAATCGATCAGCGACACGCCCACCTCCCGCTCAACCAGCCCATCATCGGCAATGATCCGGCCTCCACGAAAGTCGGACGGGCGAAATGTTCGAACGGACAGCTATGGACAGGCATCACTTGGCCACTCTCGGTTTCCCGATGCTGCGTTACGGGTGCCGATGCCGCAGATCGTCGTGGCATCGACCACACGGTGATCGGGTAGCAGATCTGTCCGCCGCCCATTGTGGATCTTTGCGAGTGAATTGTCGTCGGGGACAGCTATGGGCGTGGACAGCCCAAGGGGCGCCTTGATCGGTAGACGAGCGGTGTCGGGGCTGTGGTAGCTGAGATCGCTGCAGTTCTGCGGTTCGTCGCCTGAGCTGGTCCTGTACAAGCCGCCGAAAACCAACCGGAGCGTGCCGGTGAACTCAAGGGCCCGGTGGACATGCCCGAAGACCCACGTCCTCCCGGTGACAGTGCAGGCGAGTGGTTTCGGATCCGTATGGTCCTTGCCACCAGGGGGCCTGTAGCCGATCGTGGAGCGGGCTGGTGACCGCGGCCCCGACGCTGGCCGTAGGCGGGGTCGCGAGGACCTGCTCAGCATCGCCGTAGACAGTGATCGCCTCATCCCGGTGCTGCAGGAACCGGTCAGCCGGGTCACCCGGGTTAGTGTCGAAGATGGTCATCCGGTCTCTCCGCCCTGCCGCCGGGGACGCCGGGGCGGACGACGAACCACGCCTGCCCAGTCGGAAGTGGTGACCTGCCACCAGGTACGAGCCACACCGTCAGCCTCGTGTGAGGTGCGGGGTCGGCTCGGCCGGTCCCAGCCGGGGGTGGCGGGCAGGTCGGCTACGGCGGTCCAGCCTGCGGCGCGGAGGCTGGTGCCGGGCTCGCCGGAGCGGGTGTAGGTGATCATGCGCTGGTAGCCCATGTGGCGGGCGACGCGCCAGGCGGCGGCCAGGAGGACGGAGCAGGCGTTGCGGGAGCCGTCGGTGGCTAGGCGGGTGATCTCGGCGGTGAGTCCGTCGTCGAGGTGGCGGGCAACGGGCCGGCCGACCACCGCCACCCCGAGCAGGTCCCCGGCGGGGTTGGTCAGGCCGAGGGAGAACTTGTGCCCTTGCGGCGGGGTGAGGTGGCGGTGGTGGTCGGTGATGAATTCTCTGGCCTGCCGGTAGGTGACGGGGCGGACGCGAGGCCGGGGCACGCGGCGGCGGCGGGGGTCGGCGATCATCGGCACGTTCCCTGCTCGTCGGTTGCCAGCGGATCCGCCGCTGGCGGGTGCCGGAATACGCGGGTGTCCTCGTAGGCGGTCTGGTGGAGGAGAAAACCGTCGGGCAGCGGGAGGGGCGCCTCGGGCAGGCGTGTCGGCGGTGTGCGAACGAGGCGGCCGTCGCAGACGTTGGCGAGCAGGCCGATGCTGTGCTCGATGAGCGTCGCCCTGGCCCCGGTTCCGGTGGACGGGACTGTGTCGGGGTCGGCTGTGTCGTTGGGGTGGCGGCGCGGCGTGACCACGACGGTGGCGTCCGGCCGCAGCACCGGTACGCAGCCGGCGAGTACCGCAGTCGAGCCGGTGGTGAGGTCGACACGGCGGGGGCGGTTCGCGACACGGCTGAGTATGGTGGGCCCGTACGGCGGCGAGGTCACCACCAGCACGGCACGTTCCCGCCGCATCAAAGCGAGCGCATCCGCCAGGTTCCCGCGACGCTGCGCGGCTACCGGGCGCTGCTCGAGCCACACCGGCCGCTGCGGCACGGACACCAGCGAGGGACCGGGTCGGGTGTCAGCCACGGTGGCCTCCCGCTACGACGAACACGAGGACGTCAACGTGGGTGCGTCGCCCGGCGGTCGAACTGCCGGAGTTCGTGTCGTCGTCGGACGTGGTGTCGCCCGTGGTGAGAGCGATCGGGACGGTGATCGCGATGATGCGCTGCAGGTAGGCCATTCCGCCGACGTGCGCGACCGGGATCAGATGGTGGGTCTGCTCCGGGTAGCTGCCCGCCGGCTGGTTGGGGTCGACGATGAAGACCGCGAACCCGTCCCGGGTGACGACCAGCCGGAAGGCGCGGAACAGGTCCGCCACGGCGTCGGCTGCCGCGTCCGACCGGGGCCACCGCAGCACGATGAGGTCGACCCGGACGTCGTCCACGTCGGTGAGATCGGCTGGATGGGTGACCGGCAGGTAGAGACGACCGGCTGCAGTAGTCGCTTCCTCTAGGACTGGGTCGCCGTCGAAGTCGACCACGGTCGTGTCACGCTGACTGAAGGTCACGACGATCCGCCGCGCCAGCCGCTGCCGGAACGACTCCTCGTCATCGCCATCTCTTGGCACGGCGCGCCAGACCGAGATCGGTACCGGTGGGCCGTCGGTGAGGTCCACGCGCAGGAAGTCGCGGTACGCGACGTCAGCGGGTAGGGACGTGTCGCGAATCGCCGGCTCGCCGTACGGCGGCTGATGCGACTCGCCATGGTGCTCGGGTGTTGCGAAGGGATCGGTCATCGGTAGGTGGCTTCCACCGGCGGCCCGTGCTCACGACTCCCAAAAGCGCACCCGACCGCGGATCTGCGGGGGCTCGCCTGTCGTACCCGAGCCAACAGCACCCAACAGCGACACGGCCGTGGACGCGCTCGCGGCCACGAACCCGGACCGCTCACGCAACAGCGGACCGGGGACTACCCAACAACACGCGACGACCGGCCCAACAAGCAGCGCGTAGTCCTGCGGACAGGCGGGCCACAGACCGCATCCGGCAGGTTCCTGCCGGCAAGGAGGACGGCTGACAGGTCACAGCATCCCGTGCATCGAGCCGACAAGGCCGGCGGCCTGGCCATGAGTGCACCCGGCGAGGTGGCGAAGACCTCGACCGCTGCCGCTGTTGGCCAACTACCCGCCAACAGCGGCTGGCAGGCCCGTGAGCTGGCCCGACAGCAACTCCCCACACCTGCGGCCCACGCACCGGCTCCCGGGTATCACACCGACACGGTCGCGCGGATCAAAGCTCTGACCTGCACCCAACAGTTGGCCATGCCTTACCTCTCCCCCACCGCCGTTGCCCAACAGGGTTGGCGTGTCGCTATCACTGTTGGGTGGCCGTGCGTGGATGGGCCGTGGCCGTGCCGACCGGTGCGGCGCTGCAAGGATCTCAGGAGAGTTTCATGCCGTCCGTCTCTGACGGGGAGTCGCCGCTCGACTCCCACCAGCGCGCGTTCAACCTGCTCATCCGCCGGCCTGCGCCAATCGCCTTCGACGGTCGCGGCTTCTCCGGCTGTCCCCAACGGATCATGGCCCTGGACGAGCTGAAGACCTTCCTGCTCGACCACGACACGACACCGGAGGTCCGCGACAGCGTGTGGCGCGAACTGGTCGTACGGGCTCGCCGCGACGGCGCTGGATGGGGCATCGGCGCGATCGGCATCGCCATGCCCGGCCTACGCAAGCGGGCCGGCGACATCACCCGCGGCTACCGCGGCGACACCGACGACATCGACGCCGAGATGCTCAAGACCTTCTGGGAGCAGATGCTCCAGCGCGCCGACCTCGACCAGCACCGTATTCTCGGGCGGATGCTCGACGCCGCCGAACGCGCCGGCCGCAAGATCCGCTACCCCACCGTCACCACCGACCCGTTCGACAGCGAACCGGCCGGGCCACGCCTCCCTCTCCACCCGTGGGACCACCCCGAGTTCGTTCTCGCTCGCGCCATCGTCATCGGCGTGATCGACGCCGACGACGCGAACCTCATCGCCGAGACCCGGCTCGAAGGCGTGTCGGTGCAGACCGCCGCCGCCCGCCGCGGCATTCAGGGGCAGCTCGCCTCACACTGGCGCGACCAGGCCGAACAACGACTCGTTGCCGCCATCCGCTCCGGCGACCTCGCTGGTGTTCGCCTGCGTCCGCGGCCCGCCAAGTCTGCTCAACGGACAGTGCTGATGAGCTGGCCCGGTGAACAGTCACCGCCGTTGTGTGGCCAGCGCGTCGAGGAACTCCGCGATATCCAGCGTCTGTCGGTGGCCTGATCCGAGGACGCGCTTGGCCGTCTGGTATGTCTGCTTGGCCAGGGCCAACGCTTTGTCACGACGACCGGCGAGGAAGTAGTAGCTGGTGAGGTTGCTCGCCGAAATCAGGGTCTGCGGGTGATGCTCGCCGAGGACTCGGCGCCGCTCGGCCAGGGTGCGCTCAGCCAACGGAACAGCATCGTCAAGCTGCCCGGCCGCACCATAGGCATGGGCGAGGTTGCTTGCGGACTGCAACGTGTCCGGATGATCGTCGCCGAGCACCCGTCGACGCGCCGCCAGTGTCTTCTCGTTCAGCGAGATAGCGCGCCCCAGATTGCCGGCTTGAAGATACGTGTCGGCGAGATCGCTGGCGGAAATAAACGTGTCTGGGTGGTCTTCCCCGAGGACGCGACGACGGTCGTCATATGTACGCCGGTAGAGCTTGAAGGCTCGCACCTTGTCCCCGGTGGCCTCGTAGACGCCGGCTAGATCATTTGCGGACTCGAACGTGGCCGGGTGGTCGTCACCGAGTACCCGGCGACGCCCTTCGAGAACCTCCTCGTGAAGAGCTGTCGCCCGCTGTAATTCACCGGCCTTCGCCAGCGAACAGGCCAGATTGCTCTGCATTGCCAGGGTGTCGGGGTGATCGGCGCCCATTAGTTCAGTGATCCCCGTGACGATTTGTTCCTGGAGGTCGATCGCACGGCTCACATCGCCCCTCGCCTGGACAACGAAAGCCAGGTTGCTGGCCACGATCAGGGTCTCGCGGTCCTTATCGCCGCGGAGTCGACGGCTGTCAGCAAGGGCCCGTTCGAGCAGCGGAAACGCCTGCTCGAGGCTGCCCGCCGCCCCATAGGAGACAGCGAGGTTAGCGACAGCAGACAAGGCCAGTGCGTTCTCGTCGCCGCTGATCCGTCGGGTCTTGGCGAGGATCTGTTCGTGAAGCGTGACCGCCCGTTTCAGGTCGCCTGCGGACAGGTAGGTTTTGGCCAACAGCATCTGGGCCTTCAGCACGCGGAAAAGGTGGTCCTCCTCGTCATTGCCCAGGGCGGCCACGCCTCGTTCAATATATCGGACGGCCCGGTTAGCGGCGCCCTGCTCCTCCAGGAACGCTCCGAGTTCTATGAGTAGGACGCCGGTGACTGGGTCAGGGTGCTCAGGAGAGTGCCTGGCGAACGCTTCGAGATGGACGAGCAGAGAGCGGTATGCCGGCCACGAGGTCGGATCACGCTGGTCGTGGGGTAGAGCAGCGATGAGGGCGTGGGCGGCAAACTGCCGTGCGGTCTCGATGTCGTCTGCTTGGCGGTGTGGGTCGTGTGGATCGGCTGTACGGGCAACAGCTTGCACCAGTCGGTGCAGGGTCACGGTTCCAGTGTCGAGGTCGGTGGTGAGCATGTTGTAGGCGGCGAGTCGACGGATCGCTTGTGCGATGGCCGGCGGTTCGGCCAACCCGTCGAGCAGCGTCCGGGGAATCGCCTCAGAGGAGTACCAGGCTAGTACCCGCAGCGTGTCGGCGGTGAGTGGCTCGTCGACGAAACGGTCGAGGGTGACGCGCCAGATGCGGGCGATGGTCCGTTCAGCGTCTGTTTCCTCGCCGGCCGCCGAGTACATGGCTGCGGGGTAGGCGGCGAGCATCGACAGGTATTCGCGGGGCGGAACGCCGGCCTGCGCCATGAAGCTGGCGGCCTGCTCGACCGCGAGTGGAAGGCATCCCAACTCCGCGCAGACCTCGGCTATGCCAGACAGGTCCGGCTCATTCGAATAATCCCGCATGATGGCGGCGACTACCTCGACAGCTTCGTCGGAGTTGAGCACGTTCAGACGAATCGTGGCGGCAATGCCCGTCCAGCCGGCTGCCCGCCGACTGGTGATGAGGTAGCGGCCGGCCGACGCGCGCGCGAGCAGATTGGTGATGTCCGCAGGATCGGTGACGTTGTCGAGCACCAGCAGCCACCCCTGATGAGAGGCAAGCCACTGCACTGCGCGCTCGCGCAGCGCGTCGGATGGCAACAGCCCGCCCAACTCCGGCTGCAAGGCCATCGCCAAGCCAGCGAGGCCGGCGTCAATCGCCGCAGGGCTGTCGGCCGTTATCCACCAGACCGGATTGAAGTCGCCCGTTCGGCCTGCAGCCCATCGGGCGGCAAGGGTGCTCTTGCCAATCCCACCAAGACCGTGAACGGCCTGGACCACAACTCCGCCCGGTGCCGCCAGGTGCTTATCGAGGTGATCTAGTGGATTGGTGCGGCCGATGAATATTCCCGGGCGTATGGGAAGGTTCACCAGGGCGGGTGGCGCCTCGACCTGCGCGGGCGACTGTCCCACAGTTGGGGGCAACACCACAGCTTGCGCCGCCCGCACTTGCACGTTAGTCGCGCCGGAGCCGATCGAGACGATCCCGCCGAGATCGCCGCCGATCGCGACGGACTGGGTGCCGGCTGCCTCCACCGACGACCGCGCTTTGGCCGTGGCCGACGGCTCCGGGGTCCGCCGCCGCATCCAGGGGCTCACCGGTGCTGATCGAGCATGGAACTGTCGCCAGTGGACACTACCCCGCCAACATCGCCGCCTACCGCAATCGACCGCACACCAGAGGCGTTAACGGATCGGCCCGACTCCGGCCGGGACCCGTGGCCGATGCCTCCACCGCCACCGCGGCCCGCTATCAACAACGCCGCAACCGCGACCACGAAGCTGGCGATTCCGGCCAACCAGCTAGCAACCTCGATACCCCGTACGCCGAACAGGACGGCGGCCACGCCCAAGCCGACCGCCACGACGCCTCCGACAGCAAGGATCGTCCAATGCCGCGCATGTCCCATGGCCTCATGGTGCCATTTGCGACCTACTATCGCAGCCACCCCTTCTATTACAAGTAGGACATCTCGACAGCCCAGTTGGGTGTCTGTTGGGCAATTGTTAGGTACCGACTCCCGTAGATCACGGCCAACAGCGGCTCTTGGCGGTCACGAGGCCGATCCACCCCGGCACACCGGCCGGGTTCGTGACTGGTCTCGGGCGCCGCCCGGTGTGGGTGGTGACTCGGCCCGGCATCGGCCCGTGCTCACCACGATTCCGAACCTGGTGTGGAAGGAGTAGTGCTTCCACGGTCTCCGCCCGTACGGGCGGCGCCTCCCATCTGTTTTCGAGTACGCCTCGCCGCGAGGCGAGGCGGGAGGTGAAGACCAGATGCGTCGCATCCTGTCCTGTCTGTTCCTATCCACTACGACGGTCGCCGTCGCTTTCAGCGGCACGACCAGCCCGGCCTTCGCCGGGCCGCCGGCTTCGCTTGCGGTCAACGATCTGCCGACCGTGATCAACAACCTCACTGCCTGGATCGTCGGCATCCTGGTCGGTATCGCGACCCTCTTCCTCACGTACGGGGGTGCCCTGTACCTGATGGCCGGGGGCGACCCCGGCCAGGTGGAGAAGGCCAAGGGGGCGCTGAAGGGCGCCGCGACCGGCTACGCCCTCGCGGTACTCGCGCCGGTGCTGCTGAGCATCCTGCGCGGCATCCTGGGCAGCTGACCGGTGCTCTGGGACATCGTCGGGATCTCACCCCTGCTGGACGCGGTCCTGAGATGGATGGCCGAGCGCGTCGCGGAGGTCATCAACGCCCTGTGGGGGTTGCTGTCCTCGGCGTTCCTGATCGTGCCGGATGTTACCGTGCTGCCGCAGGTCCAGGCCGTCAGCAGCCGGGCGTTGTGGATCGTCAACACCTGCTACGTGTTGGCGATCATCGCTTGTGGCGTGGTGCTTATGGCCCGCGACAGCGTGCAGGCCCGTTACGGCGTCACCGAGCTCGCGCCCCGTCTGGTCATCGGCATTATCGCGGCGAACTTCGCGATGCCGATGTCCCGGGAGTTCATCGATCTGGGCAACACGCTGATCCAGGCCGTCACCGGGGGGCCGGTCGCCACCGACGGTTCGTTGGGGCAGTTGCAACGCACGATTCTCACCGCGTTGACCAACCCGGCCAACGCGCTGCTCACGTTGATCATCGGCGGGGTTATCGCGGCCCTGGCCGCGACGATCGTGGCCGGTTGGATCCTGCGCCTTGGCCTGCTGGTGATACTGGTCGGGCTCGGACCGGCAGCTTTGGCCTGCCACGGCACACCCTGGACGGAGCCGGTCGCGAAGCTGTGGTGGCGGGCCTTCCTCGGCGTCTTCGCCACCGTTGGCGGCCAGGCCCTCGCGCTGCACACCGGGCTGACGGTGTTCGTCAGCCCGACCGCGAACCTGCCCGCCCTCGGCCTGCCCGACGATCCGACCGGAACTCTCAACCTGCTCATCGTCTGCTGCCTGTTGCTGGCGGTGACCCGGATCCCGGCCCTGGTACGCCGGTATGTCACCGGCGGCCAATCCCGCAACGTGGTCGGTGCTTTCGTCCGGGTCGCGGTCGTTCAGCAGCTCGGCCGTGCCCTGACCCGTGGCCTGTTGGGCGGTGGCCGTGTAACGGCAAGGGCTGGGGCCGATCGGACGCGCCGCGCACCGAAGGCGGCCAGGCCTGGTGGCGGTACCCCGGCCGGCGGGGTTCCGCTGCCTCGACCAGCCCGCGGCAGAGGCACGACGCCCGGCCCGGTGAGGCGCCGTACGTCGGCTGCGGCGCCAGCGGCCGGCGATCCAGCGCCGGCCGGGGTACCGAAGGTTCCGCCCGGACGAGCCCCGCGCACCGCGCTGCCGCAGCCGATCCGCCGCCGGCGTCGTCGCTGATGGGCTCCCTGGCGAGTCCGGGCGGCGTCGCCGACCGGTCTCCGTTGCGCAACGAGCGGATCGGGCCGCCGGCGGAGGCCGCACCGATGCCAGGACCGCCTGTATCGCGGTGGTCCGCCCGGAACTGGAGTCGGCGGCCCGCCCAGCGGCACGGGTTGGTCCCCGGGACCGTTGACGTCGTCTGGCGGGTCGGTGGTCGGCTTCGCTCCGGCTTCCGCCCACACATGTAGCGGCAGCCGTCGCCGGACGACGGCCACCCAGACCATCCGTGCCTCGGCAGTGGCTCGTGCCACTGCCTCCATCTACGACCCTGGCCGGCCGCTCGCTGCGACGGCAGCGGCATCGGTTGGTCGGACTGATATCCCACCTGACCTGAGGATTGGTGCTTCCATGTCTGATGTTGATCTTCGTGCTCGGATTCCCGCAGATGTCGAGACCCCGGATCGCGTTCTTTACAGCCTGACCGCACGGCAGGTGTCCATCCTGGCTACCGCCGCCGCAGTCGCATATTTGCTGTGGCGGGCGCTGCTGGGGCATGTGCCGATGCCGTTCCTTCTCGCAGCCATGATTCCGCTGCTCGGTGCTGCCACGGTCCTGGCGTTGGGCCGCCGTGACGGCCTGGGTCTGGATGCCTGGCTTCTTGCCGCTGTGCGGGGCTCGCGTGTCCCGCGCCGGCAGGTCCCCGCCCCCACAGGCGTGGGGAAAGCTCCCCGGTGGGCGCCCTCGGTCGGGGCCGAGGGGGATCTGCCCGCGCCGGCGCCGTTGCGGCTGCCGGCGCGGGCGATCGGTGCCAACGGTGTCGTCGACCTGGGCGGGACTAGCGCCGCCCTGGTCGCGGTGACCACCGTCAACCTGGGGCTACGCACCCCGGCGGAGCAGGCCGCGCTGGTCGGCGCCTACGCCAGGTGGTTGAACAGCCTGACCGCGCCGGTGCAGATCGTGGTCTCCACCCAACCGGTCGACCTCGCCGGCCACGCGCAGCGCATCGCCGAGGCCGCCCACCTGCTACCTCACCCGGCGCTGGCAGATGCTGCCGCCGACTACGCCGAGTTCCTTCTCGACTTGGAGGACGAGAGGCAGCCGCTGTGGCGGACCGTCACGATTGTCCACACCGCCACCGGTGCCCGGCGCGACACCGATGTGCTGCGTGCCGCCGAGCACACCGCCGCCGCGTTGCAGGGCATGGGTGCCACCACCCGGGTCCTGAACGGGCCGGCCGTCGCCGCGGTACTCGCCGCCGCGGTGGACCCGTTCACGCTGCCGATGCCCGGTGAACGGGCCCTGCTGGACGCCCCGATCACCGGGGAGGCGTCGTGAAACTGCCCAAACTGCTCCGGTCCCTTCTGTCCGCGCTCGCGGGACGGGCTGCGTCCGCGCCGCCGGCTGGCGCGGACGCCGACACGCTGCCCGCGCTGGTCGGCCCGGCCAGCGTCGAGGTCACTCCGCGCTATCTAAAGATCGGTGACGGCTATACGTCGACGCTGTTGGTCAACGGGTACCCGGCGGAGGTCGGGGCGGGCTGGCTGTCCCCGCTGACCGGCTGGCCCGGGCGCGCCGACGTCGTCATCCACATCGAACCTCTGGCCCCGCAGGTGGCCGCGTCGCGGCTGCGGCGGCAGCGGGCCCGCTTGGAATCGTCCCGGCGTTCGGATGCCGAACACGGCCGCCTGGACGATCCCTCCACCGAGGCCGCCGCGGCCGATGCCGCGGAGTTGGCGGACAGGGTCGCGTGCGGCGCCGCCAGGTTGTTCCGGGTCGGTCATTACGTCGCGGTGCATGCGACGAGTTTGGAGGAGTTGACCGAGTCGGTTGCGCACGTGCGGGCCACCGCGGCGTCGGTCATGCTCGATACCGTTCCGGCGACTTGGCGGCAGATGCAGGGGTGGACGTCCACTCTGCCGCTGGGTGTGGACAGCATCGGGATGCGGCGGGTGTTCGACACCGACAGTCTCGCCGCCGGTATGCCTCTGGCCTCGGCCGATCTGCCCGCTCCGCTGCCGGGTGATCTGCCCAGCGCGTCCGGCGTCCTGTATGGGCTGAACACGGCCACCAACGGAATCGTCTGGCACGACCGGTGGGCCGCCGACAACCACAACTCTGTCGTCCTCGCCCGTTCCGGCGCAGGCAAGAGCTACATGATCAAGCTGGAGACGCTGCGGTCGTTGTATGACGGGGTGCAGGTTCATGTGATCGATCCCGAGGACGAGTACCGGCGGCTCGCCGAGGCGGTCGGCGGCACTGTGATCAACCTCGGTGCGCCGGACGTGCGGCTCAACCCCCTGGACATCGCCGCCGACGACACCTGGCCGGACGCCCGCAACCGGCGGGCGCTGTTCGCCCACACCCTGGTCAACGTGCTGCTCGGCGCCGCCGGGCAGGAGGGTGGCATGGACCCGGTCGAACGCGCCGCCCTCGACCGGGCCATCAACGCCGCCTACCTCGAGGCGGGCGTCACCAACGACCCGGCCAGCTGGAGGCGGCCGGCGCCGCTGCTGCGGGACGTGGCGGCCGCGTTGGAGGCGGACGGCTCCCCGCCGGCGGTCACCCTCGCCGCCCGACTGTCGCCGTGGACCACCGGCAGCTTCAGCCATCTGTTCGCCGGGCCGACCACCACCCGACCCGCCGGCCATCTGGTGGTGTGGTCCACCCGCCAGCTTGCCGACGAGCTGCGTGCCCCGGGCATGCTGTTGGCCTTGGACACGATCTGGCGGGTCGTGGATGCCCCGCCGGCCGCTGATCCCACCGGCGACCGGCGCCGGCTCGTGATCGTCGACGAGGCATGGACGTTGTTGCGCGATGGCGAGGGCGTGCGGTTCCTGAACCGGCTGGCGAAGGCAGCCCGAAAGCGCCGCGCTGGCCTGTCGGTGATCACCCAGGACGCGGCCGACCTGTTGGGCTCTGAACTCGGCCAGGCGGTCATCGCCAACAGCGCCACCCAGGTGTTGATGAGGCAGGCTCCGCAGGCCATCGCGACCGTGTCCGACAGCTTCAGCCTCACCGGTGGTGAGGCACGGATGCTGTTGTCCGCCCAACGCGGAGAGGGTCTCCTGTTGTCCGGGAGCAACCGGGTGGCCAGCCATGCCGTGTCCTCTTACCGGGAGCACGCACTGTGCGTCACTGGTCTGGAGTTCGCTTCAACTTTGCGGGATTCCGGGGCGAACTCCGGAGTGGTGGGCCTGTGAGGAGGTTAGCGGGTCGTGGAGTTGGTCG
>NZ_JBFAKM010000053.1:0-36771 GCF_040655695.1 Polymorphospora sp. NPDC050346
GCTGCGCCGCGCCCGGCCGCGGGCCCGGGCCGCGGGGGGGGGCGGGTGGGTCCCCACCCGCCCCCCCCCCGCGGGGGGGGGCCCGCTTCGGTGTCTTTCGAGCGGAGGACTCAGCCCTCGAAGACGCCGGCGTCGACCAGGCGCTTCTCGGTGGCGTCCCAGCCGTCGCCCGGGTGCGACGCGGCGAGGGAGTTGATCTCGGCCCGGATCTTGGCGGCGTGGCCCGCGCCGGCGAGCACCCGGATCTCCTCGACGAACGCCTCGGAGTCGGTGCGCAGGTGGGCGGTCTTGCCGTTGGTCAGGTTACGCACGTAGGCGAACTTGCCGCCGTTGAGCGGGATCAGGTACTTGAACTCGCCCAGCACGCTCAGGGCGCCACCCTGGCCGGCCTGGCCGGCGCGGACGGATGCGCGGGCGGTCTTCGAGGTGTTGCTCGCCACGGAGGTACTCCTTGCACGACATGCACGACATGGGAAAGGCACACCACTCTACCGCATCCGCAAACCGTTTCTCAGGCGCCGATCGGGACCGGCGGACCTGCCGTCCGGTCCGTCCCCGGCGTCCGGTTAGCTATTTGGAGGGCCAGTTCGCCGATTCCCTGGCGCACCATCCGTCACACCAGTCATCATGTGTGCAGCACCGACTGGTGATCGAGGTCGTAGGGGAAGACGCACCTCGCTCTCCGGGAGGTCACCGTGCCAACGCGTGGCGTCGTATACGTCCACTCGACCCCCCTCGCCGTGTGCCCACACGTCGAGTGGGCGATCGCGCGCGTCCTCACCGCGCCGGTCAACCTGCACTGGACGACCCAACCGGTCGATCCCTCCGCCAGACGGGCGGAGTGCAGTTGGACCGGACGGCCGGGGACGGGCGCAGAGTTGGCTGCTGCCCTGCGGCAGTGGCCGATGCTCCGCTTCGAGATCACCGAGGAGCCGAGCGCCGGGGTCGACGGCGAACGGTTCATGTACGTACCGGGCCGGGGACTCTTCCGCGCCGCCATGGGCGCCGCGGGGGACACCCAGCTCGGCGAAGACCGGCTCCGGGCGATCATGGCGGCCGCCCGGGCGCCGGAAGCACTGGCGCACGCCCTGGAGAAGGCGCTCGGCACGCACTGGGACGCCGAACTGGAGCCCTACCGCTACGCGGGGGACGGGGCTCCGGTGACGCTGCTCACCCGGGTCGGCTGACCGCTTCCTCCCTGTCATGGCAGCGCCGGCCGGTTCGGCCGCCCGGGACCTCCCGTCCCGGCGGCCGGCCGGCCGGTCCTGCGACATGCGCCGATTTGCCGGGCCGGGTCGGCGGCTGGTGGGATGGCGACGTGTCGAATCCCCGGTGGCGGACCGCCGTCGCGCTCACCGTCCTGACCACGCTGACCCTCACCGGCTGCGGCGCCGACCCCGGCCCGCCCGCCGAACCGGAGCGGTCACCCAGCAGCGCCCCCGCCCCGGCCGCGACCCCGTCACCGGACGACCCCGCCGCGCTGGCGGCCGCCGCCGTGGTCGCCACCCTCGGTGACGAGGACCTCGCCGGCCAGGTCCTGATGCCGTACGCGTACGGCAACTCGGCGACGAAGGTGACGGCCGGCTCGGCGGCCGGCAACCAGAAGCTGGCCGGCGTCGACACCCCGGCGCAGATGGTCGAGAAGTACCGTCTCGGCGGGCTGATCCTGGTCGGCTTCTCCGCCGACGACCCCACCGGCGGCAACCAGCCCACCACCAACGTCGAGAACCCGAAGCAGGTCCACGACCTGACCGCCGGGCTGCAGAAGGCGGCGGCCGGGCTGCCCGCCGGCAAGGCGCCGGCCGGCGGACCCGCCGCACCGCTGCTGATCGGCACCGACCAGGAGTACGGCGCCGTCACCCGGATCCGGACCGGGGTCACCCAGCTGCCGACCGCGATGGCGTTCGGCGCGGCCGGCGACGCGGGCCTGACCGAGTCCGCCTGGCAGGTCGCCGGCACCGAACTGGCCGCCCTCGGCGTCAACGTCGACTTCGCGCCGGTCGCCGACGTACTCGGCGCCTCGGACAGCGTGGTCATCGGCTCGCGGTCGTATGGCTCCGACCCGAAGGCCGCGGCGGTCCAGGTCGGCGGCGCGGTCCGCGGGCTGCAGCGCGCGGGCGTCGCGGCGACCCTCAAGCACTTTCCCGGGCACGGCCACACCGCCGCCGACTCGCACACCGACCTGCCGGCGCTGAACCAGGACCGGGCCGCGCTCGACGCCGACGACCTGCCGCCGTTCAGGGCCGGGATCGACGCCGGCGCCTGGCTGGTGATGTCCGGCCACCTCGACGTGCGGTCGATCGACCCGGGCACCGCGGCCACCTTCTCCCGCAAGGTGCTGACCGACCTGCTCCGCGGCGAACTCGGCTTCACCGGCGTGGTCGTCACCGACGGCATGAACATGGCACCGGCCCAGAAGTGGCCGGCCGGCGAGGCCGCCGTCCGGGCGATCAACGCCGGCAACGACCTGCTGCTGATGCCGCCGGACGTGGCTGCCGCCCACGCCGGGCTGCTCGCCGCCCTGCGTGACGGCTCGCTGCCCCGGGAGCGGCTGGTCGAGGCGGCCACCCGGGTGCTCACCCTGAAGTTCCGCCTCGCCGGGCAGGCCCGGCCCGAGATGTCGACCGTCGGCGGCACCGCGCACGCCGAGGCGGTCGGCAAGCTCAGCGCCGCCGCGATCACCCAACTGCGCGGCGCCTGCGCCACCCCGCCCGTACGCGGGCCGATCACCGTCTCGTCGTCGGGCGGCCGGGACAGCACCCGCGCCGCGCTCACCGAGGCGCTGCGGGCCAACGGCGTCAAGGTCGTCGACAGCGGAGGCACCGTCGTGCACCTCGTCGGGTACGGCGACGGGACCGGCGACCTGCGGGCCGACGCCGACGTCACGGTCGGCATGGACACGCCGTACCTGCTCGGCAAGGCGAAGTCCGGGGTGCTGATCGCGACGTACTCGTCGAGCCGGCTGTCGATGACCGCGCTGGCGCGGGTGCTGGCCGGCAAGGCGGGCAGCCCGGGCCGCTCGCCGGTCGAGGTCGCCGGGCTGCCCCGCACGTCCTGCCGGTAGCCGGGCCGCCTACCGCGGGGCGCCGGGGAAACGCCAAGATCCGCGTGATCAGGGGCTGGTCACCGCGGCGCGCCGGCGACACGCGGGACGTACTCCCTGATCACGCGGATCTTGGGGTGGAGCTGGGTGGGTCTCAGACCCGGGTGAAGACCAGGGCCACGTTGTGGCCGCCGAAGCCGAACGAGTTGTTCAGGGCGGCCGGGATGTCCAGGTGGCGGGCCTTGTTCGCGGCCACGTCGAGGCTGAGGCCGTCGTCCGGGTCGTCGAGGTTGATCGTCGGCGGGACGATGCTGTCGCGGATGGCCAGGATGGTGGCGATCGACTCCAGCGCGCCGGCGGCACCGAGGAGGTGGCCGGACATCGACTTGGTGGCGGTCAGCACCGGGTGGTCGCCCAGCGCGAGCCGCAGCGCGGCGATCTCGGCCATGTCCCCGACCGGCGTCGAGGTGGCGTGGGCGTTGACGTGCACGATGTCGCTCTTCGCGACACCGGAGTCGGCCAGCGCCTTCGTGATCGCCCGTACCGCGCCCGAACCCGCCGGGTCCGGCTGCACGATGTCGTAGCCGTCCGACGTGATGCCGGAGCCGGCCAGCCGGGCGTAGACGCGGGCGCCGCGGGCGGCGGCGTGGTCGGCCCGTTCGAGTACGAGCGCACCGGCGCCCTCACCGAGGACGAAGCCGTCCCGGGCCTTGTCCCACGGCCGGGAGGCGCGTTCCGGGTCGTCGTTGCGGGTCGACATGGCCCGCATCGAGGCGAACCCGGCGATCGGCATCGGGTGGATGACGGCCTCGGTGCCACCGGCCAGCACCACGTCGGCCCGGCCGGCCCGGATCAGGTCCAGGCCGAGCGCGACCGCCTCCGCGCCGGTCGCGCAGGCGCTGGCGACCGAGTGCACCCCGGCCTTGGCACCCAGTTCGAGACCGACCCAGGCGGCCGGTCCGTTGGGCATCAGCATCGGAATGGTGTGCGGGGACACCCGTCGCGGACCGGAGGCCTCCAGGATGTCGTCCTGGGCGAGCAGGGTCTGCGCCCCGCCGATCCCGGATCCGACACTCACCGCCAGCCGCTCGGGGTCGAGACCCGAGTCGACCAGTCCGGCGTCGGCCCACGCCTGGTGCGCGGCGATCAGCGCGATCGCCTCGGACCGGTCGAGCCGGCGGAGCCGGACCCGGTCGAGGACCTCGGCCGGGTCGACGGCGAGTTCGGCCGCGATGCGGACCGGGAGTTGGGCGGCCCACTCCTGGGTGAGCGCGCCCACCCCGGAGCGGCCGGCGAGCATGGCCTCCCAGGTCGACGCGACGTCCCCGCCCAGCGGGGTCGTCGCGCCCAGCCCGGTGACGACGACGTCGGTACGACTCATGTCAGGACTGCGCCTCGATGTACGCGACCGCGTCACCCACGGTCTTGAGGTTCTGCACCTCGTTGTCGGGGATCTTGACGCCGAACTTCTCCTCGGCGGCGACGACGACCTCGACCATGGACAGCGAGTCGACGTCCAGGTCGTCGGTGAACGACTTTTCCGCGGTCACGTCGTCCGGGTTCACGCCGGCGACCTCTTCGAGGATCTCGGCGAGACCGGCGGTGATTTCGTCACGGGTGGGCATCTTCGGTGTCTTCCTCTCGATGGGTGGGTCGTTCCCGGTCAGGTGCCGCTACGGACAGCGGACGACCTGCCCGGCGTAGGTGAGGCCGCCGCCGAACCCGAAGAGCAGGACCGGGGCGCCCGAGGGCACCTCCCGGCGCTCGACCAGCTTCGACAGGGCCAGCGGCACGCTGGCCGCGGAGGTGTTGCCGGACTCCACGATGTCCTTGGCGATCAGGGCCTGCGGCATCCCGAGCCGCTTGGCGATGCCCTCGATGATCCGGGCGTTGGCCTGGTGCGGCACGAACGCGGCGATCTCCTCGGGGGCCACCCCGGCCCGCTCGCACGCCTTGAGGGCCATCGGGGCCAGCGCCGTGGTCGCCCAGCGGAAGACCGCCTGACCCTCCTGCTGGATGTACGGCCGCCAGCCCTCGATGCGTACGGCGTCGCTCTTCTCCGGCACCGAGCCCCACACGACCGGGCCGATCCTCGACGGCTCGTCCGGGCCGGTGGCGCTGACCACGGCCGCGCCCGCGGCGTCGCCGAAGATGATGCAGGTCGAGCGGTCGGTCCAGTCGACCATGTCGGACAGCTTCTCGGCCCCGATCACGATCGCGTTGCGGGCCGCCCCGGCGCTCAGCGCGTGGTCGACGGTGGCCAGCGCGTAGGAGAAGCCGGAACAGGCGGTGTTGATGTCGTACGCGCCCGGGGCGCTGATGCCGAGCCGGGCGGCGACCCGGCAGGCGACGTTGGGGCTGCGGTCGATCGCGGTGCAGGTGGCCACCACGACGAGGTCGATGTCGGCGGCGCTGAGGCCCGAGTTGGCCAGCGCCTTGCCGGCGGCGGCGGTCGCCATGTCGGCGACCGACTCACCGTCGGCGATGCGCCGGGTGACGATGCCGACCCGGTCGCGGATCCACTCGTCGTTGGTGTCGACCATCCGGGCCAGGTCGTCGTTTGTCAGTACCCGGGACGGCTGGTAGTGCCCGAGGGAGACGATGCGTGATCCCATGCTTGGCTACCTCTCCTTCGCGCCGGAGATCCGGGCGTACGGGGCGCTCACAGGTGCCCGCCGAGGCGGGCGAGGGGCTGGCCGGGCGCGACCGGGTCGTTGTGGGCGGCCAGCCATTCGGTGAGTACGCCGGAGCCGTGCGCCGCCACGTCGACCGGACCCTGCCGGGTCGCGATGTGGCCGATGAGTTCGCCAGCGCCGATGCTGTCGCCCTCGGTGAGTCGGGGGGCCGGCTCGAATGTTCCGGCGCCGGGGGAGACCACGACCCGGAACCGGGAGGCCGGTTCGTGGCTCGGGGCCGTGCCGTGCCGGGCGATCAGGTCCCGGGCCGCCGGCAGGTCGTCAGGTGTCCGGAGGGTGACGAGCTCGGGCAGGCCCGAGTCCTTCAGCTCCCGCTTGATCAGGTTGGTCAGCGCGCCGGCCGGGGGCAGTTCGATCACCGCGGTCACGCCGAGGTCGACCAGCGTACGCATGCACAGGTCCCAGCGCACCGGCGCGGTGACCTGGCGGACCAGGCGCTGCAACATCTCCCGGCCGTGGGGCACGGGGGCGCCGTCGACGTTGGAGAGCAGGATCCGGGCCGGGTCGGCCGGCGTGATACCGGCGGCGACCACGCCGAGCGCCCGTTCGGCGGTCGCCATGTAGGGGGTGTGGAACGCGCCGGCCACCTGCAGTGGCATCACCCGGGCCCCGGCCGGCTTCTCGGCGGTGAACTTCGCCAGCTTCTCGGCCGCCCCGGCGGCGACGATCTGGCCGGCGCCGTTGTGGTTGGCGGCGTGCAGGCCGTACGACTCGATCGCGGCGAGCACCTCGGCCGGCTCGCCGCCGAGCACGGCGGCCATCCCGGTCGGTTCGAGACCGCAGGCGGCGGCCATCTCGCGGCCGCGTACGGCGGCCAGGGTGATCGCGGCCTCGGCGGGCAGTACCCCGGCGAGCGCGGCGGCGCCCAGTTCGCCGACGCTGTGGCCCGCGGTGAGCGCGACGTCGTGCAGCGGCAGGTGCTCGCCGGCGAGCAGGGCGGCGGCGACCAGCAGCGGCTGGGTGCGGGCGGTGTCCTTGATCTCGTCGGCGTCCGCCTCGGTGCCGAGGTGTACGAGGTCGACGCCGGCCAGGGCGGACCACCACCGCAGCCGCGACTCGGCGCCGGGCAGCTCGAGCCACGGGGTGAGGAAGCCGGGCTTCTGGGAGCCTTGGCCGGGAGCGATTACGGCGAGCACGTCTAAGACTCTCCTGGATACCAGCGGGTCACGTGGTTGCCGCGACCGACCAATCCGCACTACGACCTTTGTGGGATGTCTACAACAATCGACGGGGCGGCGATGCTTTATGGGCGGTTTGCCGTAAATATGCGTACCGGTCAGGCGGGCGGCGTCGTCAGCCGGCGGGGGACACGACCGGCGGTGCCGGGTCCAGCCGGCCGATCGTGAGGGCCACCCGCAGGGTGAACGTGTCCCGGGCCGACAGCGGTGAGAACCCGGTCACGTCACCCACCCGCCGCAGCCGGTAGCGGACCGTGTTCGGGTGCACGAACAGCGCGCGGGCGGCGCTCTCCAGCACCCCACCGGCGGCGAAGAACGCGTCCAGCGTCTCCATCAGCTCGCCACCGGCGCGGACCAGTGGCGCGTACACGTCCTGGCGCAGGGTCCGCCGGGCCTCGCCGTCGCCGGCCAGCGCACGTTCGGGCAGCAGTTCCACGGCGGCCACCGGGCGCGGTGCCGCCGGCCACGCCGGCGCCGCCCGGAACCCGGCGAGCGCCGCCCGCGCCGAGTCGGTCGCCTCCTCCAGGCGCGGCACCGCCGGTCCCACCACCACCGGCCCGCCGCCGAACCCGGCCAGCATCTTCGTCGCGGCCGCCATCGGGTCCGCCGCCCCGCCGAGCACGACCACCAGCCGGTCACCGTGCACCCCGCCGATGATCTCCACGCCGATCCGGCGGGCCGCCCGGTAGATGGTGTGCAGCACCGCCGCCACCTCGCCGCCCGGCGACCGGCCCACCGCCACCGCGACCGGCTGCGCGTCCCCCCACCCCAGGGCAGCCGCCCGGCTGGCCAGCACGTCCGCGGAGTCGCCCCGCAGCAGCGCGTCGACCAGCAGCGCCTGCAACCGGGCATCCCAGGCGGTCCGTGACTCGGCGGCCCGCGCGTAGACCCGGGCGGCGGCGAACGCGATCTCGCGGGAGAACTTCAGCACCGCCTCCCGCAGCAACCGCTCCTCGCCGCTGGCGGCCAGGTGCGGCACCTGCTCCTCCACCACGTCGATCATCACCTTGATCAGCGCGACGGTCTGTTGCAGGCTGATCGACCGGGCCAGGGCCAGCGGCGCCGCCGCGAACACCTCGTCGGACACCTCGGTCGGGCTGCCCAGCGCCGCGCCGCCCTGGCGCAGCCACTCCACGAGCGACCGCACCCCGGTCTGCGCGACCAGCATCACCCAGGCCCGCTGGTCGGCCGGCAGCTCCCGGAACCAGGGCAGGGTCTCGTCCATCCGGGACACGCTCGCCGTCGCCAGCGCGCCCGCCGACCGCTCGATCCGGCGCAGGGTGTCGGCCAGCTCACCGCCGGCCAGATCGCCCGGCACCTGGTCCGCGCCGGTGGCCGGTCCGGGCTCCGCGCCCGGCACCTTCGCCCGGGCGGCCTCCCCACCCGGCGCCCGGCCGGGCGTACGGCGCTTCGCCCGCGCCGCCCCGGCACCCTCGGTCACCACCGCCCCAGCCTGCCATGCGGCGCCGCGCCGCCGGAAACGCGGGCGCGTGTCACGATGCTGGGATGATCGCCCGCCCGCACCCGGCCGTGCCGCTGCTCGCGCTGGCCGCGTTCACCGTCCTGCTGGCGCTGGTGACCGGCGGGTGGGCGCCGCTCGACGACCTCGACACCGCGGTCGCCGACGCGCTGCGCCGCCACGGGGCCGGCAACCCCGACCTGGTCGCGGTGGTGCGGGTGGCGACCGACGTCGCCGCCACGTTGTCGTACCTGGCCGCCGGCGTCGTGGTCACCGTCGTCCTCGCGGTACGCCGGGACCGGGTACGCGCCGTCTTCTGCGCCGCCGTCACCGTCGTCGTGCCGGTGCTGTGGGCCCTGATGCACTGGCTGCTGCACCACCCGCGCCCGCCGGACGCCTTCGTGGAGATCGACAGCAACGGCTTCCCGAGCGGGCACACCAGCAACGCGGCGGCGGCCGCGCTCGCCGCCGTACTGCTGCTCTGGCCCCGGCAGGGGCGGACCGCGCGGACCGTGACGGTGCTGCTGGCGGTGACGTTCGCCCTGTACGTCGGCATCACCCGGCTCGTCCTGCTCGCCCACTGGCCCGCCGACGTGCTCGGCGGCTGGCTGCTCGCCCTCGGCGTGGTGCCGCTGCTCGCGCGGGCGGCCGTCGCCGGCCGGCCGGCAGCGGCCCGCGGCACCGGCCGGGAGGTCCGCTCAGGGAGCCGGTAGGCGCAGCTCCTGGGCGAGGATCGCGGCCTGCACCCGGCTGCGCAGGCCGAGCTTGGTCAGGATCCGGCTGACGTGGGTCTTCGTGGTGCTCTCCGCCATCGCCAGCCGCTCGGCGACCTGCTGGTTCGACAGGCCCAGGCCGAGGCAGGCCAGCACGTCGATCTCCCGCGCGGTCAGCCCGGCCAGCACCCGCCGGTCCGCCGGCGCGCCCCCGGTCGCGGCGAAGGCGGTGATCAGCCGCCGGGTCACCGCCGGGGCGAGGACGCCCTCGCCCCGGGCCACCGTACGCACCGACTCGACCAGCCCGGCGGCGTCGGTGTTCTTCAGCAGGAAGCCGCTGGCACCGGCCCGCAGCGCGCCGTAGACGTACTCGTCGAGGTCGAACGTGGTGAGCACGAGCACGTCGGCCAGCCCGGCCCCGACGATCTCGGCCGTCGCCCAGAGCCCGTCCCGGCCGGGCATCCGCAGGTCGAGCAGGGCCACGTCGGGGCGTACGGCCCGGCACAGCTCGACCGCCTCCGCGCCGTCGGCGGCCTCGCCGACCACCGTGATGTCGGGTGCCGCGTCGAGGATCAGGACCAGGCCGGCGCGTACGGCGGGCTGGTCGTCGGCGACCACCAGGCGGATCGTCACGCCGTCTCCCCACCGGTCGGCAGCTCGGCGCGGACCAGCCAGGACGGGCCGTGCCGGCCGGCGTCGAGGCGCCCGCGCAGCAGTTCGGCGCGTTCGCGCATGCCCACCAGCCCGGCCCCGGCGCCCAGCGCCGCACCCCGGCCGGCCACCTCGGGCAGCGGATTGCTGACCACCAGCCGGACCAGGCCGGGGTCGTAGCCGACCGTCACCTCGGCCCGGCCGGCACCGTGCTTCAGCGCGTTGGTCAGCGACTCCTGCACGATCCGGTACGCGGCCAGGTCGACGTTGGCGGGCAGTGGCCGGACCGTCCCGGTGGTCTCCAGGTGTACGTCCAGCCCGGCGCCACGCGCCTGCGCGACCAGCCGGTCCACCCCGGCCAGCCCCGGCTCGACGGTTCGGGACAGCGCCGCCGTCTCCGGCCCGGCGGCGGCCGGTTCCCGCAGCAGGTCGATCATCCGTCGCATCTCGGCCAGCCCCTGCACACTGTTCTCCCTGATCACCTGTAGGGCCTGCTCGACCTGGGGCCGTTCCAGCCCGGGTACGGACAGCACGGCCGTGGAGTGGATGGCGACCGCGCTGAGATGGTTGGCGACCACGTCGTGCAGTTCCCGGGCCATCCGGGTGCGTTCGGCGGTGATCGCCTGGCGGCGGTCGAGTTCGGCGAGCCGGGCGGCCTTCTCGGCCCGGTCGCGTTCGGCGGCGGCCTGGTCGCGGTACTGCCGTACGGTCAGCCCGGTCAGCACCGGCAGGGTGCCGGCCAGCACGATCGGGATGCCGGCGGCGACCCCGGTCCAGGAACCGACCACGACCAGACCGGCGACGGCGAGCCCCACCGCCAGTCCGCTGGTGATCCACAGCAGCCAGCGCCACAGCCGTGGTGGTCCGTAGACGACGGCGTCGTAGAGCACCTGGGTGTAGACCAGGATGGTGGCCAGCGACACGCCGAGGAGCACGTCGGCGACCGTGCCGGCGGTGCCCACCGCCAGGCCGGCCCGTGGCGCCACCCGACGTAACGCGACCCCGGCGCAGGTCACCGCCAGCGTCACCGAGAACATGAACCGCACCTCGTCGGGGGCCGGCCGGATCTCCCGGTAGGCGCCGGTGGCCACGATCAGCAGGCCGCCGACCAGGTACAGGCCGGCCAGCGCGAGGTCCCGCCCCAGCGTCCCGCGCCCCGCGGCGAGCAGTCCGGTCACCGTCCGATCACATCACAGCCGGTGCGCCGTCGGCTCCGCCCCGCCGACGACGCGGGTGGCGGCGGCGTCCGTCGAAGGATGTACGCCTCCCCCCTTCGATGTACCCACATCTCGCCGCCAGTGCTGACGTCCATCGCCCGGCCGTCCACGACGCTGGAAACCGGCCGGACGGTTCGGGGAGGGGTGGCGGCTGTGGTGCTCGCGGTGATCGTGGCGTGCGAGATCGGCTTCTGGGTGGTGCTGGGTGCCGGGCTGGTGGCCCGCTACCTGTTGCGGATGCGCCGGCTCGGGGCGGCGCTGCTGGTCTGCGTACCGCTGGTCGACGTGGTGCTGCTGGTGGCGACCGTGATCGACCTGCGGGGTGGGGCCACGGCGACCTTCGTCCACGGGCTGGCCGCGGCGTACCTCGGGTTCTCGGTCGCCTTCGGGCACTCGATGGTGCGCTGGGCCGACCAGCGGTTCGCGCACCGGTTCGCCGGTGGCCCGCCGCCGTGGAAGCCGCCGAAGGGCGGGTCGGCGCGGGTCAGGTACGAATGGCGCGAATGGGGCAAGGCTGTGTTGGCCTGGGTGATCGCCTGTGCCCTGCTCGGCGGCGGCATCCTGCTCGTCGGCGACGGCGCCCGGACCGGGGAACTGGCTGCCTGGGTGGCCCGCCTCACCGCCGTAATCGTGATCTGGCTGCTCGCCTACCCGGTCTGGACAACGATTTCCCATCGATCAGCCGCTGAGTGAGTTTCGCCTCAGTCTCGATGTCACCGACTTCTAGTAGCGTCCAGGGACCGGCCGATGCCGGTCGGGCTCGCGCCACAACCGGCAGCGTGGGCCCGGTATGGACGGCCGCGTCCCACGAGGACGCGCGGGGTTTGGTGAGGAGATCGAGATGGCGCAAGGGGAGGCCGGAAACGGTTGCGCCGACGAAGAGGTCTCCCGGCCGGTCGACCCCCCGGAGGCGGAAGCCGCGCCCGGCGGGGCCGGGGCGGGCCGCTGGGTGTGCGGGGTCGGCCCCCACCAACTCGGCCCGCCGGTCCTCGACGACGACGACATCGAAGCCGACGAAGACGCCGACACCGATCCCGTCCCCGACCGGCAGCCCGACGGCTCGACCGTCCTGCCCCGCGGCACCCTGCCCAGCACCTGCCGGACCGACCTGCACGGCTGGGCCGGCGCCCACCGGCACGGCGCCGTCCGCCCGACCCGGCGCAAGAACCGCCGGCAGCGGCCCCCGCGCCGGTGGTGCTGACCGGCGCCCGCCGCCCCGTCAGTCCCGTACCCCCAGGGTGTCGGCCGGTCGCAGGGCCAGCCGCAGCCCGAGCGTCCCGTACGTCGCCACCAGCCAGATCGCGCTCGCGAAGGTGAACGCCACCGTCCCGGCGAGGTTCTTGAACGGGATCATGACCGGCAGCCACAGCGCGGCAAGCAGCAGGTGCCAGCGCAGGAAGCCGGTCCAGCGGCCCACCCTGGCGACGGCGGCACCCATCACGATCGTGCTGAGCTGCGACAGCGGCCAGCACATGTCCAGCACCAGCATCCAACCCGGCTCGACCCCCTGCTCCGGATAGACGAACGCGAAGACCGACCAGAGCATCGCCGGCGCCAGCAGGGCCAGCACGACGATCGGGAACGCCCGGCCCTTGCGGGGGCCGGTCGCCCGGGTCGCCAGCACGACCAGGGTCAGGGCCGCCACCCCGCACAGGAAGATCATGCTGGTGGCGTTCTCCAGCGGCTGGACGTCCTGGTCCATCTGGTCGCCGGCGGCCAGCGTGCCGACCGCCCAGGCGACCGCGCCGGCGGTCAGGACGATCCCGGCCGCCCGGACCCGGGGGACCAGCCGGTGCCGGTCGGCGGCCGGGCGGGGGGCGCCGGGGTCGACCCGGGCCCGTTCGATGTGCACACTCATCGTGACTCCTTCGATTCGGGTTACCTACCGACGCTGACGATCCGCGCCGGCCGTCCCGGGCGGCCAGGGAGCGCCGGCCCGGTCCGGTCCCGTGGTCACGGCCCTCCGCGCGCATCCGTGTCCCGGGAGTGACGGGACACCGGCCCCCGAGACAGCGGGACATCACACCGGGCAACCTGTACGGGTGGGAGCTGACCTACGGGCGAGGCCACCGGCGGCACCGGATCTTCCGGCGGCCGGGCCGGGCACCGCCGGGACCGCCACCGACCGGCGGTTGGCGTACGTCGTGTTCGGACTCGCCGCCCTGTGCGGCGTACTGACCGTGGCCAGCTTCTGGTGCGACCTGGTCGAACCCGACCTGCCCCGGCCCGGCCCGCTGGACTTCACCGCCTGGTCGTCCACCCTGCCCGGACTGGCGTTCGCGCTGTCCGGTGCGCTGATCGCGGCCCGGGTGCCCCGGCACCGGATGACCTGGATCCTCACCGGCGGCGGGCTGATCGCCTGCCTGGACGGCTTCGCCGCGACGTACGCGGCCCTGTCCGTCCTCGCCCACGACGGCGGGCTGCCGCTGACCGGCCCGGCGGTGTACGTCGGCGCCCGCTTCGGGCCGATGATCAATCTGGTCGTACCGCTGGTCCTGCTCTTCTTTCCCGACGGGCGGCTGCCGTCGCCGCGCTGGCGGCTGCCGGCGGCGCTGTCGCTGGCCGGCACCGGCACGGCCGTGCTGCTGATGCTCACCGTGCCGTGGGACCTCGTCTCCGGCGGCGAACCCGTCCCGCCCGGCCTGGCCGGGGTGTCCCTCGACCCCGTCACGCCGCCGCTGCCGGCCGGGTTCTGGGCGTCCGCCCAATACCTCATCCCGGCCTCGCTCCTGGTCAGCCTGGTCGTACCGGTCGCCGCCTTCGCCCGGCGGTTCGGCCGCTCGGACCCCGAGCGCCGGGCCCAGTTGCGGTGGATGCTGCTCGCCGGCAGCCTGAGCCTGCCGCTGCTGCCGGTCGCGTTCGTCCTCGGCGGCCAGTTCATCGGCAGCGCGATGTTCGCGCTCTCCATGGTCGCCGTCAGCGCCGCGGTCGCGGTGGCGGTGACCCGCTACCGGCTCTACGACGTCGACGCGCTGCTCGGCTGGACCCTGCTCTACGGCCCGCTCGCCGCCGTCATCGTCGCCGTCGACATCGCGGTCTTCGTCGGCGTCGGCACGCTCGTCGACGACCCGGTCGCGGCCGTCGTCGCCGCCGGTTTCGTCGCGGTCCTCTACGGGCCGCTGCGGGCCCGGATGCAGCGCCTGGTCACCCGGCTGCTGCGGGGCCGCGGCGAGCCGTACGACGTCGTCTCCGTCCTGGCCCGACGGCTGGAGGAGTCCAGCGGGCCGGACGAGCAACTGCTCGCCGTCGCGCGTACGGTCTCCACCGCCTTCCGGTCCCCGTACGTCCGGGTCGAACTGGACCGGGCCGACGGGCGGACGGTCGTCGCCGAGTACGGCACCCCCCGCGCCGACGTGGTGGTGCTGCCGTTCGCCTACCGGGACGTGCCGATCGGGCGGCTGGCCCTGCTGGCCCGCCCCGGAACCCGGCTCTCCGACGCCGACCAGCGGCTGCTCGCCGACGTCGTACGGCAGGCCGGCGCGGCGGCCCGGGCGACCGCGCTCACCGAGGAGTTGCAGCGCAGCCGGGAGGCGCTGGTGACCGGGGTCGCCGAGGAACGCCGGCGGCTGCGCCGGGACCTGCACGACGGGCTCGGGCCGGCGCTCGCCGCGGCCGCCCTGAAGATCGAGGCGGCCCGCAACGTGGCCCGGCGGGACGCCGCCGGGGCCGACGGCATCCTGACCCAGGTCGCCGGCGACCTGACCGCGGTGCTCGGTGACGTCCGCCGGCTCGTGCACGACCTGCGGCCACCCGCCCTGGACCAGTTCGGACTCGTCGGCGCCGTCGAGCAGGTGGCCGCCCGGTTCCGTGGCGGACCGCTGGACGTCACCGTCACCACCTCGGGCGACCTGTCGGCGCTGCCGGCGGCGGTCGAGGTCGCCGCGTACCGGATCGTCGGCGAGGCACTGGCGAACGTGTCCCGGCACGCGGCCGCCACCCACTGCACGGTCGAGCTGACGGCCGGTGACCGTACGCTGCGCGTCGAGGTCGCCGACGACGGCCGCGGCACCGCCCCGGACGCGCTGGTCGGCGTGGGGCTGCTCGCGATGCGGGAGCGGGCCGAGGAACTCGGCGGCACGTGCACCGTGACGCGCCGTTCCGCAAAGGGCACACTGGTCAGTGCCATGATCCCTTACGGCCGGTCCCCGACTGACGGGGCCGCCGCTGAGGCTTGAGGGAGTTAGCCGGGATGACGCTCCGGGTGCTGGTGGCCGACGACCACCCCGTCTACCGCGACGGGCTGCGGATGATGCTGACCTCCACCGGCACCGTCGAGGTCGTCGGCGCCGCCGCCGACGGGATCGAGGCGGTCGAGCTGGCCGCCGAGCTGCGTCCCGACGTCGTGGTGATGGATCTCCAGATGCCCCGGCTCGACGGGATCGAGGCGACCCGCCGGGTGCTCGCCGACGCGCCGGCGACCGGCGTGCTCGTGCTGACCATGCACGACGGTGACGAGAGCGTCTTCGCCGCCATGCTCGCCGGCGCCCGCGGCTATCTGCTCAAGGGGGCCAACCAGGACGAGATCCTGCGGGCGATCACCGCGGTCGCCGGCGGGGAGGTCATCTTCGGCCCGGCCCTGGCCGCCCGGGTGACCAGCTACTTCGCCACCCTGGCCACCGCCAGCCGGGCCGACGCCGACCCGTTTCCGCAGCTCACCGCGAGGGAACGGGAGGTGTTGGGGCTGATCGCCGGCGGCCTGTCGAACCGGCAGATCGCCGACCGGCTCTTCCTGTCACCCAAGACGGTGCGCAACAACGTCTCGAACGTCTTCACCAAACTCCAGGTGGCGGACCGGGCGCAGGCGATCGTCCGGGCCCGGGAGGCCGGGCTGGGTCGGTGACCGACCGGGCCCGCTACCGGGCCGACGCACCCGGGCGGCGCGTCACCTGGTGCGGCGGCGGTACCTGCGCGGCTGCGTCACCTGGTGCGGCCCTGTCACCTGGTGCGGCGGCGGACCAGCAGGGCGATGCCGGCCAGGCCCAGGGTGATCACCACCACCACGGCGGCGTTCATCAGCAGCACCTCCCGCAGGTCGGCGAACATCTCGTCGAGATCGTCGCCGGGGCGCAGCGCGTCCTCCGGGATCGCCCGCTCGCCACCGCCGATCCCGGCACTGACCGCGTCGTTCTGCTCCGGCAGCGGGGCGCCGGCCACCCGCAGCGCCTCCGGCATGCTCAGCCGGCCGAAGAACCACGCCTCGGCGGTCTTGCGCTTGTCGGGCTGCTTCGCCGGACGGAAGGCCCGCGGGCCGCCGCCGGCCAGCGGGTAGAGGTCGTACGTCTCCGTCGCCCGGTCCTCGATGGACACGACCAGGACGTATTTCGGGCCGAGCGTCTCGGGCTTCGGGGCGGCGGCGTGCCAGGCCCGGTCGAGCCAGTTGACCTGATCCATGACCGCGGTGAAGATCTCCGGCTGCTGCTCGGCGACCACCACGAGCGGTTCGGCGAGATCGTCGCCGCTGATCGTCACCGACGTCGGTGCCGGCGGCACCTCGGGGGCGGCGTGCGCCGCCGGGGCGCCGGCCAGCGCGAACAGGCCCACGGCGAACAGCGCGACCCCGACAATGATTCGACGGCCCACCCCACGGATCACGACCGACCTCCTCGCCCCGTATCGATGGATGGTCTTGCTGGGTCTGGTGCACGTGTTGTCTGCTGTGGCTGGTGAGCGGGTGCCGCGAGGTGCCGGAAAATCCGTCCTCAAAGGCAAAGACGCCACCCGACGTCCCTCGGTTGCACCGGTTGGCACACTATTTGGAACTATCTGCCATGGCCGACCGACCAACAACTTGAGTCGATCGTTAGCGGCCGAATCGTAACTGCGCGGAGGATGGCATGGGCGGCAGGGTCCACAGGTTGACGGCATTGACGCTCGGCGTCATCGTGGGTGCGCTGAGCGTGTTGTTACTCGCCGGTCCGGCCGCCGCGCACAACTCCTTCACGGGCAGCGACCCGGAGAACGGCGCCACCCTCGACAAGGCGCCGGAGACGGTGCAGCTGCGCTTCCTGTCCCGGCTCGACCCGGCCACCACCAAGGTGACCGTGACCGGACCCGACGCCGCGGCCACCTACGGCGGCGAGCCGACCTTCGACGGCAACCGGGTCACCGTGCCATTCACCCTCGGGCCGGCCGGGCTCTACACCGTCGCGTACGAGGTGATCTCCGGCGACACCCACCCGATCAAGGGGTCGGTCAAGTTCACGCTCTCCGTCGGCGCGACGCCCAGCGTGCCGCCGACCCCGACCGCCGAGCCGACCACGGCATCCCCGTCGCCGTCGGCCACCCCGTCGCTCGCCCCGGCGGCGGCCGAGAACGAGGACGGCCCGGTCTGGCCCTGGCTGATCGGCGGCCTGGTCGTGCTGGCCGCCGTCGTCGCCCTGCTCGCCTTCGGGTTCGCCCGGCGCCGCCGCACCTGAGGCCCGGAACGCAGCGGCGGCGGCCGCCAGTGGCGGCCACCGCCGTGTCCTACGTGGAGCGGATCAGCCCAGCCGGGCGATCGCGTCGCGCAGCCGGGCCGCGGTCCGCTCCCGGCCCAGCACCTCGACCGACTCGAAGAGCGGCAGGCCGACCGTACGGCCGGTGACCGCGACGCGTACCGGGGCCTGGGCCTTGCCGAGCTTCAGCCCGCGCTGCGCGCCGACCTCCTCCAGCGCCGCCTTCAGCGCGTCGGCCGTCCAGTCCGGCAGCGCCTCGAAGGCGGCCAGCGCGGCGGTGAGCAGGTCGGCGGCGCCCTCCTTCATCGCCTTGGCCCACGCCGCCTCGTCGGTCGGGGGCGTCGACAGGAACAGGAAGTCGACGTTCGGCACGATCTCGCTCAGCACCGCGATCCGGGTCTGGGCCAGCGGCGCGACGGCGGCGAACGCCACCGGGTCGAAGTCCTCCGGCCGCCACGGCGGCGCGGCGATCGACTCCGTACCGGTCAGCCACGGGTCGCAGGCGGCGACGAACTCCTCGACCGGCAGGGCGCGGATGTAGTCGCCGTTGAAGGCACGCAGCTTCTTCTCGTCGAAGAAGGCCGGGGACGGGTTGACCTCCTCCAGCCGGAACTCGTCCTCGATCACCGACCACGGCACGATCTCCCGGTCGCCGGACGGCGCCCAGCCGAGCAGCATCAGGTAGTTGCGCATCGCGTCGGCGAGATAGCCCTCGTCGCGGTAGGCCTCCAGGGCCACCTTGTCGCGGCGCTTCGACAGCTTCTGCCGCTTCTCGTTGACCACCACCGGCACATGCGCCCAGACCGGTGGGCGGGCTCCCAGCGCCTCCCACAGCAGCTGCTGCTTCGGCGTGTTGGGCAGGTGCTCCTCGGCCCGGATGACGTGGGTGATGCCCATGGTCATGTCGTCGACGACGTTGGCGAGCAGGAAGACCGCCGACCCGTCGCCGCGGGCGATCACGAAGTCCTCGATCAGCTTGTTCTCGAACGTCGGCTCGCCCCGGATCAGGTCGACGACCCGGGTCGCGCCGTCGTCCGGCGTACGGAACCGCAGTGCCCGGCCCTCGCCGGCACCGAGGCCCCGGTCGCGGCAGAAGCCGTCGTAGCCCTGGTACTGCGAACCGGTGCGGGCCTGGACCGCCTCCCGGGTGCAGTCGCAGTAGTAGGCGAGGCCGCCGGAGTGCAGCTTCTCGGCGGCGGCGCGGTGCTCGCCCGCGTTCGCCGACTGGAAGTACGGACCCTCGTAGCCGCCCCGTTCGATGCCGATCCAGTCGAGGGCGTCGAGGATGCCCTCGGTCCACTCGGGCCGGTTGCGGGCGGCGTCGGTGTCCTCGATCCGCAGGACGAAGACGCCGCCCTGCTGCTTGGCGTAGATCCAGTTCTGGAGGGCCGACCGGGCACCGCCGACGTGGAACATTCCAGTCGGAGAAGGGGCGAAGCGTACGCGTACCGTCACACCCCCAGCCTACGGGCGGCACCGGGGCCGGCCGCCACCAGGTTTCCCCCGTCACGTTCCGGTCGCGCCGCGCCGCCTGGGCGGTACCGTCTTCGCCGGACCACGGCCGGGCACCCGCCGGGGGTGGGTACGGCGCGGGAGGGACCGCCGGTGGAGGAAGTCTCGACGGCGGTCGCCGGCCCGGCGCCGGGCCGACCCGTACCGCCACCCGTCGGCCGGCCGGATTGGCGCCGGCCGCTACGCCGGATGCCGGCCGTGCTGCGCCGCGCCGGCACCCTCGACGGGCTGGCCGTCGCCGCCCTCGCCGCCGGCGCGCTGTCCGTCGCGACCGGCCTGCTGCCCACGGCCGACGCGCTGGCCACCGTCGGCCGGACCGGCCCGCTGCTGGTCTTCCTGGTGGCGGTGGTCGTACTCGCCGAACTCACCGCCCGGGCACAGGTCTTCGACGCCGTCGCGGTCCGGATCGCGATCCTCGGCCGGGGCCGGCGGTGGGCGCTGTTCGCGCTGCTCGTCACGTTCGCGACGCTGACCACGATCTTCCTCAACCTGGACACGACGGCGGTCCTGCTGACGCCGGTCATGCTGGCCGTGGCCGCCCGGCTCGGGATCGCCGCCCTACCGCTGGCGATGACCACGGTGTGGCTGGCCAACACGGCGAGCCTGCTGCTGCCGGTGTCGAACCTGACGAACCTGCTCGCCGCCGACCGGCTCGGGCTGCCGGTGGCCGCGTTCGCCGGGCGGATGGCCGCTCCGCAACTCGTCGCCGTGCTGGCCACCGCCGCCTGCCTCTGGCTGCTGCACTGGCGGCAGGACGCCGCCGCCCGCTACCCGGTGCCGGTGCCGCACCGGCCGGCGGACCCGGTGCTGTTCCGGGTCGCCGCGGCGGCGTGCGTCCTGTTCGTGGCCGGGATCGTCGCCGGGGTCACGCTGGCCGCCGTCTCGGTCGTCTGCGCCGTCGTGGTGCTGGTCGCCTTCGCGGTACGCGACCGGGCCGCCATCGGTTGGAGCCTGCTCCCGTGGCGGCTGCCGGTGCTGGTCACCGGCCTCTTCCTGATCGTGGAGACGGTCGGCCGGCACGGCCTGTCCAGGCTGCTGGCGGCGCTCGTCGGCACCGATCCAGGCCCGGCCGGGATCGGGCTGGCCGCCGCCGTCGGCGCCGTCCTGGCCAACCTGCTGAACAACCTGCCGGCGTACGTCGCCGGTGAGGCGGTGGTGCCGGCCGGGCACACCGACCAGTTGCTCGGGCTGCTGGTCGGGGTGAACGTGGGACCGCTGGTGCTGCCGTGGGCGTCCCTGGCGACCCTGCTGTGGCTGGAGCGCTGCCGGGCGGCCGGGCTGGCGGTGCCCTGGCGGCGGTTCCTGCTCACCGGCCTGGTCACCGCCGTCGTCGTGTTGGCCACCGCCGTCCCCGCCCTGCTCCTGACCGCCGGCTAGCCGCCGGGCCTCCCGCCCCGCGCGCCGCTCGCCCTCTGGGCGCCTCCTTGATCGCGGTGATCAGGGGAGTTTGCGCCCCGACGCGCCGGCGACACGCGCGTCCTGGTCCCTGATCACGGGGATCCTGGGGTCAGGGGACGGAGCGGATCTTCAGGACCAGGGCGCTGCCCAGCAGGGTCACCGCGGCGGTCACCGCGTAGAGGGTGGGGTAGCCACCGAGGTAGACGACCATCGGGGCGGACAGGGCGGGGCCGAGGACCTGGGGGGCGGAGTTGGCGATGTTGATGACCCCCAGGTCGCGGGCCCGGTCGGTCGCCCTCGGCAGCACCTGGGTGATCAGCGCGGCGTCGATCGCCAGGTAGACGCCGTACCCGGCGCCGAGCAGCACGGCGGCGACCATCGCCGCCGGCCAGACCGGCCACACGGCGAGCAGCAGCGCCGCCACCGCCATGGTCACCCCGGACCAGACGACGAACACCTTGCGCCGGCCGGACCGGTCGGACAGCCGCCCGCCGACCACGGCCGTGGCCATCAGCCCGGCCGTGTAGAGCAGGATCAGCACCAGCAGGCCGAACTCCGGGTCGGCGTAGCGGACCCGGTCGGTGAGGAAGTAGAGCAGGTAGAGGGTGCCGAGCGCGTTGCCGAGCTGCACCAGGAAGCGGGTGCCGAAGGCCCAGGCGAAGTCCGGGTGACGGCGCGGGCTGACCCACATCCCGGCGACCAGTTGGCGCCAGCGCAGCACCGCCCGGTGCGTGCGCGGCAGGACGTCGTCGGCGGTGAACAGGGTGAACGGCAGCGCCAGCACGACCATGGCGACGGCGATCGCGACGTAGCCGGCGGTGTGGCCGGTGAACAGGGTCGTCACCAGCACCACGCCGACGACCAGGCCGAGTGCCTGCGGAATGCCGACCCACCCGGAGACACCGCCGCGCTGGGCGACCGGCACCCGGTCCGGTACGGCCGCGGTGAGCGTGGCCAGCATCGCGTTGAGACAGACCTGCGCGGTGACCCAGGCCACCGTCACGCCGAGGATGGTGTGCTGCCCGGCCAGCAGCACCAGCGACGCCGCGCCGAGCAGCGCGCCGACCGCGGTCCAGACGTGCCGCCGGCCGAACTCGCGACCGCCGACCCGCAGGCAGGTGCGGTCGGACAGGGCACCGGCGAGCGGGTTCGCGACGATCGCGGCGAGCGCGCCGATCCCGGTCACCCAGGCCAGCATGGTCTCCTTGCGGGCCGGGTCGATCGCCTCGACCTGCTGCGGCAGCAGCACCTGGATCGGGGTGAAGAAGGCCATCCACAGGCCCAGGTTGGCGCTGAAGAGCAGGGCCACCCAGCTTCGGCGTACGGGGGTCGTGGGGTCGGCGAGAGCGGCGGGCAGCGTCGCGGGCGTGGGTTCGAGCGTGGTCACCGGCGGGCCTGGCGGATCGCGTCGCGATACCAGGCGTACGAGGTCTTCGGGGTGCGGACCTGGGTGTCGAAGTCGACGTGGACCAGGCCGAAGCGCTGGCTGAAGCCCTCGGCCCACTCGAAGTTGTCGAGCAGCGACCAGACGAAGTAGCCGCGCACGTCGGCGCCCTCGTCGATCGCGGCCCGTACCGCGCGCAGGTGGCCGTCGAGGTAGGCGATCCGGTCCGGGTCGGCGCAGTCGCCGTCCGGTCCGACCACGTCCGGGTAGGAGCAGCCGCTCTCGGTGACGTACAGCGGCGGCAGCGCGTCGCCGTACCGCCGGGTCAGCGTGACCAGGATGTCGCGCAGGCCCTCGGGGACGACCGGCCAGCCGAACCCGGTGGTCGGGTAGCCGTCGAGCTGGACCATCTCGAACGGCAGCGGGTGGCCCTCGTCGGGAGCCCGGATGCCGGTCGGGTTGTAGTAGTTGACGCCGATCCCGTCGATCGGCGTGGCGATCACGTCGAGGTCGCCGTCGTGGACGACGGACAGGTCGAAGTCGATCTCGGTCGGATAGCCGAGCCCGAGGACCGGGTCGGTGAACAGCCGGTTGTGCAGCGCGTCGTACGCGGCGACGGCAGCCCGGTCGGCGGCGGTGTCGCCGCAGGCGTGCACGGGGGAGTAGTTGTTGGTGAGCGCCACCGGGCTGCCGGAGTGGGCGCGGACCGCGGCGACCGCCAGGCCGTGCCCGAGCAACTGGTGGTGGGTGGTCGGGAAGGCGTCGAAGAGCATCATCCGGCCGGGGGCGTGGACCCCCATGGCGTAGCCGTAGGTCATGTGCACGACCGGCTCGTTCAGCGTGACCCACAACTTGATCCGGTCGCCGAGCGCGGCGGCGACCAGGGCGCTGTAGTCGGCGAACCGGTAGGCGGTGTCGCGGTCCATCCAGCCGCCGTTGTCTTCCAGCGCCTGCGGCAGGTCCCAGTGGAAGAGGGTGGCGACCGGGTCGATGCCGGCGGCCAGCACGCTGTCGACGAGCCGGTCGTAGAACGCCAGCCCGGTCGGGTTGGCCGGGCCGGTGCCGTCCGGCTGGACGCGCGGCCAGGCGACCGAGAACCGGTACGCGTCGGTGCCGAGGCCGGCCATCAGGGCGACGTCCTCGGGATAGCGGTGGTAGTGGTCGCAGGCCACGTCACCGGTGCTGCCGTCGGCGATCTGGCCGGGCTCGTGGGTGAAGGTGTCCCAGATGGACGGTCCGCGCCCGCCGGTGTCGGCCGCGCCCTCGACCTGGTAGGCCGAGGTGGCAACCCCGAAGGTGAAGCCGGTCGGAAAGGCCGGTAGCGGTGGCAGGGCCATTTCGGACTCCTCAAACGCGAAAGATGCTCGGACTCTATGCCTCGCCCCGTCCGGTCGGAAGCCCTGGTTTTGTCGACAACACGTCTTCGACCCGGCGTGTCGGGCCGCCGCGCCGAGGCCGTCGGTCGCGCCGGCGCCGTCCGCCCGGATCGCCGGGGGCGGCCGCGCGGTGCTGCGGAAATGGCCGAGGGCCCGCCGGCCGGTCCCCGGTGGAGCGGGACCGCGGCCGACAGGCCCTCGATCGGTGTTCCGAAACCCCTACGAGTCGCCGCCGGTCTCGCCGACCGGGGCGGCGTTGACGTCGTCGATCGCGTACTTCTTGGCGGCCTCGGCCGGAACCGACACCGGCACCTCACCGCGCCGGGCGAGCTGGGCCAGCGTCGCCACGGCCACCGACTCGGCGTCGACGTGGAAGTGCCGGCGCAGCGCGTGCCGGGTGTCGGAGAGCCCGAACCCGTCGGTGCCCAGCGACGTGTAGTCGCCCGGCACCCAGCGCGCGATCAGGTCGGGCACCGCCCGCATCCAGTCGCTGACCGCCACGACCGAGCCGGCCGCGTCGGCGAGCTTGCTGGCGATGTACGGCACCTTCGGCTCGGCGCCGAGGTTGAGCAGGTTGTGCTCCTCGCACTCGACCGCGTCGCGGCGCAGTTCGGTCCACGAGGTCACCGACCAGACGTCGGCGGCCACCCCCCAGTCCTGGGCCAGCAACTGCTGCGCCTTCAGCGCCCACTGCATGCCCGTACCGGAGGCGAGGATGTTGGCCCGCGGCGCGGAGCCGTCGCCGCCCGACACCGACGGTGCCGCGGCGTAGCGGTAGATGCCGCGCAGCAGCCCCTCGACGTCGACGTTCTCCGGCTCCGCCGGCTGCACGATCGGCTCGTTGTAGACGGTGAGGTAGTAGAAGATGTTCTCCTGCTCCTCGCCGTACATCCGGTGCAGGCCGTTCTCCACGATGTGCGCGATCTCGAACGCGAACGCCGGGTCGTACGCCACCACGGCCGGGTTGGTCGCCGCGAGCAGGTGCGAGTGGCCGTCCTCGTGCTGCAGGCCCTCACCGTTGAGCGTGGTGCGCCCGGCGGTCGCGCCGAGCACGAAGCCGCGCGCCATCTGGTCGGCCGCCGCCCAGAACGCGTCGCCGGTGCGCTGGAACCCGAACATCGAGTAGAAGATGTAGAGCGGGATCATCGGCTCGCCGTGCGTGGCGTACGAGGTGCCGGCGGCGGTGAACGAGGCGACCGAGCCGGCCTCGTTGATCCCCTCGTGCAGGATCTGGCCGGCGGTGGACTCCTTGTACGACAGGAACAGCTCGCGGTCGACCGACGTGTACTTCTGCCCGTGCGGCGAGTAGATCTTGCGGGTCGGGAAGAGCGAGTCCATGCCGAACGTGCGGGCCTCGTCCGGGATGATCGGCACCCAGCGGGCCCCGAACTCCTTGTCCTTCATCACGTCCTTGAGCAGCCGGACGAAGGCCATCGTGGTGGCGATCTTCTGCTTGCCCGAGCCGCGCTTGACGTCGCCGAACTGCTTCGACTCCGGGATGGCCAGCGGGACCGTCTTGGTCCGCCGGCTCGGCACGAACCCACCGAGCTGGTTGCGCCGCTCCTGCAGGTACTGCATCTCGTCGGACTTTTCACCGGGGTGGAAGTACGGCGGCAGGTAGGGGTTCTCCTCCAACTGCTTGTCGGAGATGTCGAGGAAGAGCCGGTCGCGGAACGTCTTCAGGTCGTCCAGCGTCAGCTTCTTCATCTGGTGCGTGGCGTTGCGGCCCTCGAAGTGCTGGCCGAGCGTCCAGCCCTTGATCGTCTTGGCCAGGATGACCGTCGGCTGCCCGGTGTGCTCGCTGGCCGCCTTGTACGCCGCGTAGAGCTTGCGGTAGTCGTGCCCGCCCCGCTTGAGGTTCCAGATCTCGTCGTCGGACAGGTGCTCGACCATCCTGCGGGTGCGCGGGTCGCGGCCGAAGAAGTGCTCCCGGACGTACGCCCCGGACTCCGCCTTGTAGGTCTGGTAGTCACCGTCCGGGGTGGTGTTCATCAGGTTGACCAGCGCGCCGTCGGTGTCGGCGGCGAGCAGCGGGTCCCACTCACGGCCCCAGACGACCTTGATCACGTTCCAGCCGGCGCCCCGGAAGAACGCCTCCAGCTCCTGCATGACCTTGCCGTTGCCGCGTACCGGCCCGTCGAGGCGCTGCAGGTTGCAGTTGATCACGAAGGTGAGGTTGTCCAGCTCCTCGCGGGCGGCCAGACCGATCGCGCCCAGCGACTCCGGCTCGTCCATCTCACCGTCGCCGAGGAACGCCCATACGTTCTGGTCGGACGTGTCCTTGATGCCACGGTTGTGCAGGTAGCGGTTGAACCGGGCCTGGTAGACGGCGTTGATGCCGCCCAGCCCCATCGACACCGTCGGGAACTCCCAGAAGTCCGGCATCAGCCGCGGGTGCGGGTACGACGGCAGCCCGCCACCCAGACCGGCGTGCGACAGTTCCTGCCGGAACCCGTCGAGCCGGTCCTGCGACAGCCGGCCCTCGAGGAAGGCGCGGGCGTACATGCCGGGGGAGGCGTGGCCCTGGAAGAAGATGTGGTCGCCGCCGCCGGGGTGGTTCTTGCCGCGGAAGAAGTGGTTCATGCCCACCTCGTAGAGCGACGCGGCGCTGGCGTAGGTGGAGATGTGTCCACCGACCCCGATCTCGGGCCGCTGCGCGCGGTGCACCACCATCGCGGCGTTCCACCGGATGTAGGCCCGGATCCGCCGCTCGACCGCCTCGTCACCGGGGAACCACGGTTCCCGCTCGGGGGTGATCGTGTTGATGTAGTCGGTGGTGGTCAGCGGCGGTACGCCGACCTGACGCTCGCGCGCCCGCTCCAGCAGGCGCAGCATGACGTAGCGGGCGCGTTTGGCGCCGCGATCGTCGATCACCCCGTCGAGTGACTCGACCCATTCGCTGGTCTCTTCAGGGTCGATGTCCGGAAGCTGGCTCGGTAGGCCGTCGCTGATCACCGGGCGCTTGCGTTCCGTGGCCACAGGCGTTCCCTCGGTTGTGTGTGTGGGATAGGTCTCTAGCGCCATCCTGCCTTCTCATGCCCGGTCCCGTCACGTCTAGGAGCGTCAGACGCGACGCTCGACACAGGTACCGGCCGGTAACTTCCTGGCAACAGCTTTGTCAGCTATCGGACGCGTTGGATGTCGAGGAATGGGCTTACCCGGCGGATCGGGGGTCTCCAGGCCCGGATCGTGCCGGTGCGGGGGGCGCGTGTGGGGTGTGCTGGTGCGGGTCGTGCCCGTGCGGGTCGTGTCCGTGTGGGCGTGTCCGTGTGGGCGTGCCCGTGTGGGCGTGCCCGTGTGGGCGTGCCCGTGCCGGTCGCGGCCGGCGCGCGGGTCAGCCGGCCGGGCGTGCGGGTCAGCCGGCCAGGAAGGAGAAGCGCACCTCGCGCGAGGGGTTGTCGCCGTTCGGGTCGACCAGGCAGATCGACTGCCAGGTGCCGAGCATCAGCCGGCCGCCGAGCACCGGCACCGTCGCGTACGGCGCCACGAACGCCGGCATCACGTGGTCGCGACCGTGCCCGGGCGACCCGTGCCGGTGCCGCCAGCGGTTGTCGGCCGGCAGCACCGCGTCCAGCGCCGTGATCAGGTCGTCGTCGGACCCCGACCCGGTCTCGATGAGCGCCACTCCGGCCGTCGCGTGCGGGACGAACACGTGCAGCAGCCCGTCACCGGCGCCGTCGACGAACCGCTCGGCCTGGGCGGTGATGTCCGAGACGGTGGGCCGGGTGCCGGTCCGGACCGTGATGACCTCGCTTCGCATACCGGTCAGTCTGCACCCGATCCCGGACCGCCGCGTCCCGCCCGCCCACGGCGGCGGCATGACCAGGCCGGTGCGCAGCAGCCCTGTGATGATCGTCTGCTGCTGGGACAGCCGACACGCCGCCCGACGAACGCCTGAACCACAGACGATCATCGACCTCCGCCTGCGCCCCGCCGACGGCCGGCGCGAAGCGCAGCCACGCCCACGCGCCACACCCCAAGATCGCGCGCTCGCGGGCGGCCGGTGTCGCAACTGTTGGTTAGCCTCGCCCCGTGACCACTCCTGCGCCAGCCCCCGAGCTCGACGCGCCGATCGTGGCCGTCACCGTCTATCCCGACCGTGCCCGTGTGACCCGTCGCGGCACCGTCACCCTGCCCGCCGGCGAGCACCGGGTCCGGGTCGGCCCGCTGCCGGTCGGCCTGCACCGCGACTCGGTACGGGTCGGCGGGCACGGCCCGGCCACGGTGCTCGGCGTCGACGTCGTCAAGCACCACCAGGCGCGGACCGCCGACCCGCTCGCCGCGCAGCTGGAGGAGCGCCGCCGGGTCCTCTCCGGCGAGCTGGCCGAGCTGGCCGACGCCGACGCGGTGGAGAACCACCGCTCCGAGTTCTTCACCCTGCTCGCCCAGCGGGCCGGCGGCACCTACGCCCGCGCGCTCGCCAGCGGCGACGCCGCCCCCGTCGACGTCGCCGCCTTCGCCGACACGTTCGCCGACCTGCTCGGCGCCAGCAAGTCCCGCCAGCGCGGCACCACCCGCCGCCGGGACGAGGCCCGCGACGAGGTCGCCGCCATCGACCGCCAGCTCAAGGCGCTCGCCGAGCGGCGCCACCCCGACCAGCTCTTCGCCGCGGTCACCGTCGAGGTCGGCGCGGCCGACGCCGAGGTCCAGCTCGAGCTGACGTACGTGGTCGGCAACGCCGGCTGGAAGTCGTCGTACGACGTACGGCTCGACGACGGCCCGGCCCGGCCGGGTGAGGCGCCGGCCGAACGGCTCACGCTGACCTGGTTCGGCCTGGTCACCCAGCGCACCGGCGAGGACTGGCCGGAGTGCGACCTGACCCTGTCCACCGCCCGCCCCGCCGACACCGCCACCGTGCCCGAGCTGCGGCCGTGGCTGCTCGACCGGGTCCGGCCGATGGCGGTGGGCGCCGAGCCGATGTTCGGCGCCGCGGTGGCGGGCATGCCGGCACCGGCCGCGCCCTCCGGGCCGCCGCCCGGGGCGAGGCCGCGCACCGGCGGCGCCCCGCCGCCACCGGTCCTGGAGCGGGCCGCGGCCGTCGAGCAGGGTCCGTCGGCGGCCACCTACCGGCCGACCCGTCCGGTGGCCGTACCGGCCGACGGCAGCGCCCACCGCGCGACCGTGGCCGTGCTCGACCTGGCGACGGCGCTCGACTACGTCACCGCGCCCGTGCAGTCGACCGACGCGCACCTGCGGGCCACCACGGTCAACTCCTCGGTGCACACCCTGCTGCCCGGCCCCGCCTCGGTCTTCCACGGTGGCGACTTCGTCGGCAGCACCCTGTTCGAGACGTGGGCGCCGGGCGAGGAGGTCGAGCTGGCACTCGGCCGCGACGACCGGGTACGCGTCGAGCGGGAGCGGATCCGGCGCAGCGCGAGTAAGGCGACGCTCGGCTCGACCCGGCGACGCGAGGTCGAATACCGCATCTCGGTCGCCAACCACACCCCGCGCCCGGCCCGGGTGACCGTCCTCGACCAGTTGCCGGTGTCACTCGACGAGGCGATCGTCGTACGTGACATCCGTCTCGAACCGCCGCCGGCCGAACGTACCGACATGGGTGAACTGACCTGGCGGCTGGGGATCCCACCGGGCGAATCCCGCGAGGTCTTCCTGGGTATCCGGGTCGAGACGAAGTCGGTGGAGCTGTCCGGCTGGCGTGAATAGCGACATTCGCCGAGTGGCCGGCCGGCCACCGCTTCGGTAATGCTGTCCGACGTGACCACCCCGCAAGATCTCGATGAGCGGTTCCGGGAAGCGGTCGCCGGCCTGCCCGGCACCGCGGCCCGGCGCCCGTCCGGCGGGCCGGTCCGCGACGGCAGCACCCTCACCGGCGACCAGGCCCTGGAACTCTTCGACGCCCAGCTCACCAGCCGCCACCTCGACCTCGCGGCCCGCTGGCTGCGCAGCTTCGGCGAGGGCTACTACACGGTCGGCTCGTCCGGGCACGAGGGCAACGCCGCCGTCGCCGCCGCGCTGCGCCCCACCGACCCGGCCCTGCTGCACTACCGGTCGGGCGGCTTCTACTGCGCCCGCGCCGCCCAGGCCGGCGCGGCGGCGACCGGCGCCCCGGACCCACCCGGCGGCGTGGCGGGCGACGACGATCCCGACGACGGCATCGACGAACCACTCGCCGCGGCCGCCCGCGACGTGCTGCGCGGCGTCGTCGCCTCCGCCGACGAGCCGATCGCCGGCGGCCGGCACAAGGTCTTCGGCAACGCCGACCTGCATGTCATCCCGACCACCTCGACGATCGGCTCGCACCTGCCCCGCGCGGTCGGCATCGGCTTCGCCATCGAGCGGCTGCGCAAGCTGCACACCGGGACGGGCCCGTTCGCGCGCCCCGGTCCCGGGCCCCGCCCGGCCGGCGCCGACCGGACCACCGGGTCGGACTGGCCCGCCGACGCGGTCGTCGTCTGTTCCTTCGGTGACGCGTCGGTCAACCACGCCAGCGCCACCGCCGCCTTCAACACCGCCGGCTGGTGCGACCACGGCGGCCTGCGGATCCCGGTGCTGTTCGTCTGCGAGGACAACGGCCTCGGCATCAGCGTCCGTTCGCCGCACGGCTGGGTCGCCGCCGCCCTGGGCAGCCGGCCCGGAATCCGCTACTTCGCCGCCGACGGCTGCGACCTCGCGCAGACGTACGACGTGGCCCGGGAGGCCGCCGACTGGGTGCGCCGGCACCGCCGGCCGGCCGTACTGCACCTGTCGACGGTGCGGCTGATGGGCCACGCCGGCGCCGACGCCGAGGCCGCCTACCGGCAGCCCGCCGAGATCGACCGTGACGTCGCCCGCGACCCGCTGGTGGGCACCGCCCGACTGCTCGCCGAGGCCGGCCTGCTCACCCCCGACGAGCTGGTCGCCCGCTACGACGAGGTCGGCTGGCAGGTCCGCCGGATCGCCGAGGAGGTGCTCACCGAACCGAAGCTCGACAGCGCCGCCGACGTCGTCGCGCCGCTCGCGCCCCGGCGCCCCGTACGGGTCTCCCGGGCCGTCGCCGACGCCGCCGTACGGGCCGCCGGACCCGGCGCCGCCGCCCGCGCCACCACGTTCGGTGACCGCCTGCCGGAGGAGGGCGGCCCGCTCACCCTGGCCCAGACCGTCAACGCCACCCTCGCCGACGCCCTGCTCGACCACCCCCGCACCGTCGTGTTCGGCCAGGACATCGCGGCCAAGGGCGGCGTGCACGGCGTCACCAAGGGACTGCGTGACCGGTTCGGCCCCACCCGCGTCTTCGACACCCTGCTCGACGAGACGTCGCTGCTCGGCCTCGGGCTGGGGGCCGGGCTGGCCGGGATCCTGCCGGTCCCCGAGATCCAGTACCTCGCCTACCTGCACAACGCCGAGGACCAGTTGCGCGGCGAGGCGGCCACCATGCGGTTCTTCTCCCGGGGCGCCTACCGCAACCCGATGGTGCTGCGGGTCGCCGGACTCGCCTACCAGGAGGGCTTCGGCGGCCACTTCCACAACGACAACTCGGTCGCCGTGCTGCGCGACGTACCCGGGATCGTGCTCGCGGTGCCGGCGCGGGCCGACGACGCCGCGCCGATGCTGCGGTCCTGCCTGGCCAGCGCGGCCGTCGACGGCAGCGTCTGCGTCTTCCTGGAGCCGGTCGGGCTCTACCACACCCGCGACCTCTACACCGAGGGCGACGGCGAGTGGCTGGCCCACTACGTCGGGCCGGACGGGTGGGCGGCCGGGCACGTGCCGATCGGCCGGGCCCGGGTCTACGGCGTCGGCTCGGCCGAGGACATCACGATCATCACCTTCGGTAACGGCGTACGGATGTCGCTGCGCGCCGCCGCCCGGCTCGCCAGCGAGGGGATCGGCAGCCGGGTGGTCGACCTGCGCTGGCTGGCGCCGCTGCCGACCGCCGACATCATCCGCGAGGCGTCGGCCACCGGACGGGTCCTGATCGTCGACGAGACCCGCCGTTCCGGCGGCGTGGGCGAGGGCATCATCGCCGCCCTCGTCGACGCCGGATATGTCGGCTCCGCCCGTCGGATCGCCTCGGTCGACACGTTCATCCCATTGGGACCGGCCGCTCGTCACGTTCTGTTGACCGAAGATGCCATCACCCAGGGTGCCCACACGCTGCTGGCACGGTAAATTCCGTTGCACTCGGTGCGCCACTTGCATGTGGCGGCCCGACTGTGTGGACTTTGGCCAGCCGGCGTCGGACGATGCCGGGAAAGCTTGCCGGTGTCGTCCGACACCGACAGGACGCTAGGAGAGGGAGGCACGCGACAGTGAGCGCGACCGCTGGTCAGGCCGCCGACGGCGTACGGAGCGTGGCGGACCGGTTCGGACTCGAACCGGGAAACGTCGTCATGGAGATGGGGTACGACGATGACGTCGACCACGATCTCCGCGACGCCCTGACCGACCGCTGCGGGGAACTTGTCGACGAGGACACCGACGAGGTCGTCGACGCGGTACTGCTCTGGTACCGCGACGGGGACGGTGACCTGTTCGAGATCCTGACCGACGCACTCGGCCCGCTGGCCGACGCCGGCGTGGTGTGGCTGCTGACGCCCAAGGCCGGGCGCGGAGGGCACGTCGAGCCGAGCGACATCAGTGAGTCGGCGTCGACCGCCGGACTCCAGCAGACGTCGACGATCAACGCCGGCAAGGACTGGAGCGGGGCGCGCCTGGTCGCACCCCGCGCTGCCCGCCGCAAGTAACACCCGGTGGGCGGGCCGCGCGGGGCGGCCCGCCGTACCCGGAACAGCCGTGACCGTCCCGTCACGGCTCGTTTTCGTGCTCGGCTACCGACGCCGCATCGGTGTGCCCGGTCCATGTCGGCGGCGGTGCGGGGGCTGCCGCCGACGACGCCGGTGTGTCGGCCGTCACCCCGGCCGGGCGTGACACGCTGAAGGCCGTCGCGACGATCCCCAAGGAGCTTGAATGCCGATCGAGGTTGGCGCCGAGGCGCCCGACTTTGTCCTCAAGGACCAGAACAACCAGGAAGTACGGCTCTCCGACTTCCGTGGCAACAAGAACGTCCTGCTGGTCTTCTACCCGCTCGCCTTCACCGGCGTCTGCCAGGGCGAGCTGTGCGAGGTACGTGACAACCTCAACGCGTACGTCAACGACGACGTCCAGGTGCTGACCGTCAGCGTCGACTCCGCCTACACCCACAAGGTGTGGGCCGACCGGGAGGGCTTCAACTTCCCGCTGCTGGCGGACTTCTGGCCGCACGGGGCGGTCGCCCAGGCGTACGGCGTCTTCAACGAGGTCGCCGGCATCGCCAACCGGGGCACCTTCGTCATCGACAAGGCCGGCGTCGTGCAGTACTCGGAGATGAACATGCCCGGCGAGGCGCGCGACCAGGAAGGCTGGCGCAAGGCGCTGGCGACGGTTTCCGCCTGACCGGCCGGTATCCGCAGTGCGGTCGGCGGCGGCAGCAGGGTAAGCTGACCGCCGCCGACACGCTGCGAAGCGTCTGGGCGCGTAGCTCAGTGGGAGAGCACTCGCCTTACAAGCGAGGGGTCGCAGGTTCGAAACCTGCCGCGCCCACCCTTTGGTGAGCACAAGGACGGGCCGCCGGATGACCGGCGGCCCGCTTCGTCTCATTCGTGGTCTCGGTTCGTCTTCTGAGCAGCCGGGCTACCCGGTCGGCGATCCCGGAGATCAGATTCGGTGCGGGGTTTTGGTCGCAGGTTCACCGGTACACGTTTGAACGGCTCACCGCACCTTGCAAATTGAGGCTGGATGAGGTTCCGGTCGATCTCGTTGATCTTTATTGTCGCCGCGAATCAACCGCTGTCGTCTTTTGCTGTAGCAGGCTGAGCGGATACCTTGCAAAGCCATGTAACCAAAGGGCGGCACTTTACTTCCGCACCGGTTCAGATGCGCTGCAGGCGCTCTCCATCGGCAACACCTCCGGTGGCCGAAGAGTCTTCCACAACACGTCGGGTGCGCCAAAATCTGCTGCTCGGGCGGCCCGACTTGCCATGTCAGTGACGTTGGGCATAATCGATCCGCCCGCAAGGCATTCGACCGAGAGGAAGCGCATGAAGCGCAATGTTGTACGTGTGCTGGCGGTTATGGTCGTCCTCGCCGCCGGATCGGTGGTGGCGTCGGCGCCGGCCGCCGCCAGCGATGGCCCTGGTGACATCTGCGTGACCAATCAGGCCACCTGGCTGCGCGACCAGCCCTGGGGCGGCGTCCTGCGCACCCTGAGCCCCGGACGAGGCTTCCGCGTTCACTCGATTTACGGCGGCAGCCACATTCAGACCTGGTACTACGGCCACGGGGCCGAGGCGCCGGCGCAGGACGGCTGGATCCCGGCCGCCAACTGCAACTGGTAGCAGGAACCTCCAACCTCCGCACCGTTGTTCAGCTGCTTCACCAAGAGGCGCCCTCTCGCGAGGGTGCCTCTTCGGCGTTGGTGATACGTGGTGGGCGCGGCGGGTTTCGAACCTGGGACCCCTCGCTTGTAAGGCGAGAACTCGCCGTTCGTTCCAGGGGCGCCATGATCGTCTGCTGTTCAGGCGTTGCTGGTACGGCGTGTCGGCTGTCTGAACAGCAGACGATCAAGATGGTCAGGTGCCCTATTCGGCCTCGAGGCGGAGGGCGCGTCGCTCCTGGAGTTGGGTGGCCTTGTCCAGGCGCAGGTCGTACACCTCGTGGATGCCCTGCATCGACTTCGCCGCCTCGTGGTCGACGACGGCACGCGGGTCCTCGCCGGGCTGGACGTAGACCGGGAAGTCCGTGTAGTCGAAGGTGTCGCAGACGACGATCAGGTGGGTGGCCCGCTGGGCGACACCCTGGTCGAACCAGCGGGACAGGTCCTCGAAAGTGGTTTCCACGATCCTCGTTCCTCGCGTTGGGGCTTCGCGGTGGGTGAACGCATGTTGGCTGCTTCCGAGTATCGGATGATCGGGCAACATTCTTGCCGGTCAATCTCTTGGTGTTGTGGTAACCGCCTCGGCACTGTGGGTTATGGCAAAATGCGGGGCTCGAACTCAGGACGGGACGAAGTGTCAGGTTCGGGTGGCGTCCGCGGGGGCCAGGTGTCGGCACCACCGCTTGGCTGAGGCGCCACCGCGACATACCGGCAGGGTCAAATGCGGGGCGCCCACGCGGGACGGCACGAAATGCAAGCGCCTGGTATCCAGTCCGGGCGAACGCTGTCGGACCCACCAGGGATTCGGCACGCCACCACCGGCAGTGCCTCGCATACCCAGGCAGCGGACGGTGTCGTCGCCGGCAGCACCGCGCGGGCCCCGGGAAGCCGTGGCGGCCGGGGACCGGCTCGTCCGGGAGGCTGCGGCGCAGGCAGGTCCCGCCCTCGCATCGGATCGAGTCCGGACCATCCAGGTCAGAGCGACCCGGTATGTGTCGCCGACGACCTGGAACTCGACCCGGAAGGCGGTGGGGGCGGGCAAATGCCGGGCGCTGGCCAGGCTCGCCCGGGGAATCCTGACGGGGCAGCAGCGACTGCATCTGACCATTGGCGGCTTCGCCGGATGGGTGGTTGGTCGACTCGGCTCGCCACCGTTCGCCCGGCGACTGGCTGAGGAGATCGCCTCCCGGGTGCCGCTGCCGTTCATCGATGACAACGCCGTCATCGCGGCGCGCGGCGTCCAGATCATCGGTATCACCATGTGTGTGCTCGACGGCCGGAACCTGATCGACTGTGCCTGCTTCCAGGACGTGGTCATCGAGGAGGGCAAAGCTCGCGTCCAGGAGCTGCTGGGCGCCGCAGCGCAGGACTGGGTGGAATTGCGGCTGCTGGCGTACCAGGAACGTAGTCTCCCTTGACCAGCCTGGGCGTCGGGTGGCGCCGGGCCGGATAGCGGGCGGTGACGTGGGTACGTGCAGCGCATGGCAACGGTGCGCGAGGTGACGTACGACCTGCTCCGGCAGTTGGAGATGACCACGGTCTTCGGCAACCCCGGCTCGACCGAGGAGCCGTTCCTGCAGGAGTTCCCGCCCGACTTCTGCTACATCCTGGCGTTGCAGGAGGCGTCGGCGGTGGCGATGGCCGACGGGTACGCGCAGGTCACCCGCAGGCCCGCGCACGTCAACCTGCACACCGCGCCCGGCACCGGCAACGGCATGGGCAACCTCGCCACCGCCTGGCACAACAAGACGCCGCTGATCGTCACCGCCGGCCAGCAGACCCGCGAGATGCTGCTCATCGAGCCGCGGCTGACCGCCCTGCGCGCCCCGGAACTCGCCCAGCCGTACGTCAAGTGGAGCTACGAACCGGCCCGCGCCCAGGACATTCCGGGCGCGCTGATGCGGGCGTACGCGGCCGCCGTGCAGCCGCCGGCGGGGCCGGTGTTCCTGTCGCTGCCGTACGACGACTGGCAGCAGGAGGCGGCCGGCGGACCCGTCGTACGGCAGGTCAGCACCCGGATCGGCGCGGACCCGCGGCGGCTCGCGGACTTCGCCGACGCGCTCACCGCGAGCCGCGACCCGGTGCTGGTCGTCGGGGCGGCGGTCGACCGGGCCGACGGCTGGCCGGCCGCGGTCGCGCTCGCCGAACGTCTCCGGGCACCCGTGTGGACGGCGCCGGCACCCGAGCGGGCCGGCTTTCCCGAGGACCATCCGCAGTACCAGGGGGTGCTGCCGTACGCGATCGGGCCGCTGACCGACAAGCTGAAGGGGCACGACACGATCCTGGTGATCGGCGCCCCGGTCTTCCGTTACTACCCGTACGTCCCCGGCGACTACCTGCCGTCCGGCGCCCGGCTGCTGCACGTCACCGACGACCCGGCCGAGGCCGCCCGCGCCCCGGTCGGCGACAGCCTGCTCGGCGACGCCGGCCTCGTCTGCGCCGCCCTCGCCGACCTGCTGCCGCCGCCCGACCGGCCGATGCCGCCGGTCCGGCCGCCCGCCGACCCGCCGGAGCCGGGTACGCCGATGTCGCCCGACTGCCTCTTCGCCACGTTGGGCAGGCACTGGCCGGACGACGGGGTGCTCGTGCAGGAGACGCCGTCGAACCTGGCCGCCCTGCGCCGGCGGCTGCCGGTGACCCGGCCGATGTCGTACTTCACGATGGCCAGCGGCGGCCTCGGCTTCGGCCTGCCGGCGGCGGTCGGCATCGCGCTCGGCGAACGGCACACCGGCCGGCAGCGTCCGGTGGTCGCGGTCATCGGCGACGGCTCGTTCCAGTATTCGGTGCAGGCGCTGTGGACGGCGGCGCAGCACCGGCTGCCGGTCGTGTTCGTGGTGCCGGTCAACCGCCAGTACGCGATCCTGAAGTCGTTCGCCGAGCACAAGCACGCGCCGGGGGTGCCGGGGCTGGACCTGCCGGGGCTGGACATCCCGACGATCGCGCGCGGGTTCGGGTGCGAGGCGGCGGTCGTCGAGTCGCCCGACGCGCTCGCGGTGTCGCTGGCGGCCGCCGTACGCGCCGACGGGCCCACGGTCCTGGCGGTCCCGATCACCTCCGACGTCCCCCCGATCCTGTAGCCCGCGCCTACCCGCAGGGCGCTGATCAAGGAGAAGTCGTGGGGAAGCTGCCCGGTTGGCCGCATACATTTCCTTGATCGACGCAAGCCGCGCGGTGTGGGCGTGCGGCGGGTGCGGTCGGGCGGGGCGGGGCGGGGGTTAGTACTCCAACGTCACTTGGCTTCAGGGTTGGGCGTGGCGTGGGCATGCAGACGGCCACCGCGGCGATCATCGATGGTTTGTGAGGACAACCGAAGATCGTGCGGTGGCCGTGTGTCACAGCGTAGACCCCGGCCGGTGGCGGGT
>NZ_JBFAKM010000054.1:0-36594 GCF_040655695.1 Polymorphospora sp. NPDC050346
AAGAAACCCGGCGGCCGTACGCCCGGCGCCGGGCGTACGGCCGCCGGGTTTCTTAGCGGACGCATAAATCAAGCCGCTGCCGGTCCGCAGCTGACCTGGACGGTGATAGTTTGGATTCCAAACTAATGATGGTCTTCGATTTCTGCCTCGGTGGGAGTTCGGGGACCGCGACCACCGACTGGAGCGTGGATCGAGATGGCTGTGACCCGGCCGGGGCGCCGACCCCGGCACCGCCTGCTGCTTGTGATCGCCGCCGCACTGGCGCTGACGCTGCCGCTCGGGCTGCCGAACCTGCTGCCGCAGGCGTCGGCCGCGACGAAGACGGTGTGGATCCCGGCCCGGTGGACGCAGACCGGCGAGGTGCCGTGGGTCCAGCAGCGGACCCGGGAGTCGGCGAACTTCATCCTGCTGTGGGGCGACCGGTCCGGCACCGATCCGCGCACCGCCCCCGGCGAGTACCGGTTCGACCCGGCCAACATCCTCGACCAGCTCGAGCGGCTGTACTCCTTCTACGTCAACGACATGCGCTTCACTCCGGAGACCGGGCTGCTCGCCCAGCACAAGATCATCGTCATCATCACGCGGACCTGGTCCAACGCCCCGCTGGACGCCTGGGCGACCGGCGGATCGACCGACGGCCGGGTCGGCGTCATCAACATCGCGCCGGGCGCCGCGCAGCCCGGCTCGTGGGGGCTGGCCCACGAACTCGCGCACGTCTTCCAGAACTACACGTTCCTCGGCCGGCCGGGCTACGGCTTCACCCACCAGTCCGCCGGCACCTTCTGGGAGGCCAGCGCCGAGTTCATGGCGATGCAGGTGTACCCCACCACGGCGGCGGGTGACCTGACCCGGTTCATCCGCACCGAGAACCTCGCCTACAGCAGCAGCCGGCACCACTACGGGGCCTGGATGCTGTTGCAGTACATCAAGGAGCGCGACGGGCTGGCGATGTTCAACCGGTTGTGGAACGAGGCCCGCAACACCGAACATCCACTGGAGACGTACCGGCGGATCGCCGGGATCACCCAGACCGAACTCAACCGCAGAGTGGGCGAGTACGCCCAGCGGAACGTCATCTGGGACTACGCCAACCGGGCCGACTTCATGCCGTTCATCAACCGGCTCTACCCGTTCGTCACCGCGTACAACGGGGTGCCGGTCGACGCGGTCAACGCCGCCGCCGGCCACTACCGCGTCCCGGACGCGCTGGCGCCGTCCGACTACGGCTACAACAAGATCCGACTGGTGCCGCAGCAGGACGGCGGACTGATCCGGCTGCGGTTGCGCGGGCACGTCAACCAGGCCGCCGGCTCCGGGTGGACCTTCGGCTTCGTCGCGGTCCGCAACGGCGTCCCCCGGTACGGCCCGCTCACCGTCGCCACCGACGCCGAGATCACGTTCCAGACCCAGCCCGGCGAGCGCGACGTCTGGCTGGTGGTCACCGGCGCCCCGACGACGGTCCACCGGTACGCGTTCCTGGAGGGCTACCCCCGCAACTACCGGTACCCGTACCAGTTCCGGGTGGCCGGGGCGACCCCGTCCGGCCACGAACCCGGTCACGTCCGCCCGCCCGCACCCGGCGGCGGCCGCTGGCACGCCAACGGCGGCGGCTGGGTCGACAGCCGCGCCAACGTCGCCGCCACCGCCTACGTCGGTCCACGGGCCGCCGTCTACGGCAACAGCACGGTCAGCGGCAACGCCCGCATCGAGGACCTCGCCTGGGTCAACAGCGGCGCCACCGTCGGCGGGAACGCCGTGGTCAAGAACAACGCGATCGTCCAGGGCGGCGCCAACCTCGGCGGCAGCGTCGTCATCGGCGGTGACGCCGAGCCGGCGACCGCCTGCAGCTCCGGAACGTATCTGATCTTCAACCCGGACCGGCGCTGCGACGGCGGGCCGGGCGAGACCGACATCAACCCGCCCTACCAGCTGTTCACCGACGACCAGCTCGCGCTGGGCGGGACCGGCCCGAACCCCACGCCCACCCCGAGCGTGCCGCCGACGCCGACGCCGACCACGCCGGCACCGACCACGCCACCGCCGTCGCCCGGGCAGCTCGCCTGCACGGCCGAGTACGCGGTAACCGGGCAGTGGCAGGGCGGGTTCCAGGGCGAGGTCACGGTACGGGCCGGCAGCCGGGCTATCACCGGCTGGACCGTCACCTGGACCTACGCCAACGGGCAGACGATCACCCAATCCTGGGGCGCCACGGTGACCGGCAGCGGCGCGAACGTGACGGCGACCAACGCCGCCTGGAACGGCGGCCTCGCCGCCGGTGCGGCCACGAGCTTCGGCTTCATCGGCTCGGCGGGGGCGACCAACAGCAGTCCGACGCCAAGCTGTCAGGCCCGCTGACCGGGCCGTGACCGGCGCGGCGGCGTTCGCACCGCCCCGCGCCGGTCCCGGCACTGGATCAGTCGACCGGCGGGGCAGCCCCGCCGCCACGGCGTGGAAGGCCCCGGCGGCCGGATCAGGTGTTTTGGGGCCCGCTTACCGGGTACTGCCCGGCGTCCGCTGATACGTCAGACCGGTCGCAGGCCCGTTTCCGCTGGTCCCCGGTAAGAAGCTCGTGGCCTGCCCAGGCGTGTGGTGTCCGGGTCTGCCGGGGAGCGAAGGAGTACCCATGGGGAACGGAACACGGGTGGCGCCGGCGGTCGGCTTCGGCTACCTCCCCGGCCGCCGCCGGAAGCTGCGTACCGCCCGCCCCCTGTTCGGCGCGTACCAGCCGGTCGGGTGAGCACGTGGACATCCTCTGGGCGTTGCTGACCCTGCCGTACGCCCCGGTGCGAGGGCTCACCGCGGCGGTCAAGGCGGTCGCCCGGGAGGCGGAGTCGCAGCAGCACAACCCGGTCGACCTCCGACGCGAACCGGAGGAGCTGGACCGCGCGGCGGGGGCCGGGGAGATCAGTCCGCGGGAGCGGGACCGGGCCCAGCGGCGGGAGCTGGACCGGTTGACCGCGCGCCCCGGTGGGGTGGGCGTCAGCCCGTACCGGGTTGGCGGCACCGCCCGGCGGCCGGCACGCGCCCGGCGGGCGTCCCCGGTGCGGCGGCGGGCCGCCGGACGGCTGGGCCAGCGCGGGCAAGGGAGATGAGATGGCAGCACGTACCCGCCGCGAGCGCGACCGCGACGAGATCCGGGACCGCGACGAGGAAGAGTACGAGAAGGTGTCGCCCGCCGAGGCGGGCCGGGAGGGGCTGCGCCAGGTCATCGAGCTGATCGGCAAGGAGCCGCTCGGGATCACCTCGGTCGAGCCCACCGACGACGGCTGGCTGGTAGGGGTGGAGGTGGTCGAGGACCACCGGATCCCGACGTCGACCGACCTGCTCGGCCTCTACGAGGTCGAACTGGACCTGGCCGGCGGCCTGTTCGCCTACCGGCGGACCCGCCGCTATCAGCGGGGCAAGGGAGACGGGGGCTGAGATGACCACAGCGCGGCCACCCTCGGTGGTGCAGAACTCCGGCCAGGTGCTGCCGGCCGGGCACGAGCCGGCGAACCTCGGCGACATCCTCGAACGGGTCCTCGACCGGGGCATCGTCATCGCCGGTGACATCCGCGTCAGCCTGCTCGACATCGAGCTGCTGACGTTGAAGCTCCGGCTGGTCATCGCGTCGGTGGACACCGCACGGCAGATCGGCATCGACTGGTGGGAGCACGACCCCTGGCTCAGCTCCCGCGCCCGCCCACCCGTCGAGCCCGGCCCGCGTGATCCCGAGGAGGTGGAGGCGTCCCGCCGACCGCGGGTCGTCCGCCGGGCCGAGCGGGCCGCTCGGGTCGATCGGGCCGCGAGGGAGGAGTGGGATGAGTACGACTGAACCCGCCGTGGGCGTCTGGCTGCACGGGGTGGTCGGTGCGGTGGCCCCGGACACCCTGGCCGGGCTCACCGGGATCGCCGGCACCCTCCTTCGTCCGGTGGCCGGGCACGGCCTGGTCGGCGTGGTCAGCGACGCCCCGCTGGCCGAGTACGGCGAGGAGGCGCTGCGCCGCAACCTGGAGGATCTGGCGTGGCTGGAGCGGGCGGCCCGGGCGCACCACGCCGTGGTCGACGCGCTGTCCCGGGCCGGGGCCGTGGTGCCGGCCCGGCTCGCCACCGTCTACCGCGACGATGACCGGGTGGCCCGGTCGCTGGCCGAGCGGCACGACGAGCTGGCCGGAACCCTCGCCCGGCTCACCGGCCGGCAGGAGTGGGGCGTCAAGGGGTACGCCGTGCCCGGCGCGACGCCGCGCACCGAGGAGCCCACCGGCGGGGGCGGTGCCGGTGCGGCGTACCTGCGGCGTCGACGGGCCCAGCTCACCGCGCGGGAGGAGGGGCAGCGGATCGCCGCCGACGCGGCGGCCACCGTGCACGGCACCCTCGCCGGGTACGCGGTCGCCGCCCGCCGGCACGCCCCGCAGGACCGTCGGCTCTCCGGCGCGCCCGCGCCGATGGTGCTCAACGGCGCGTACCTGATCGACCGGGACGGGCTGGCCGCCTTCTCCGGGCTGGTTGGCGCGCTGGCGGACCGGCATCCGGAAATTCGGCTGGAGCTGACCGGCCCCTGGCCGCCGTACTCCTTCGTGGCGGAAGCGAACCCGGAGCCGCAGCCCGTCCGGGAGCCGGCGTGACCGCGGCGGTGGCCCGGGGCGGCCCGGGATCGTGGGGGTCGGCATGGGCGTGACGACGCTCGTGCCGAGCAGCGCGGACGAGCCGCTGACCTGGCGGCCGGTGGCCCTGGTCGACGTGCTCGACCGGGTACTCGCCACCGGCGTGGTGATCAGCGGAGACATCACGTTGGCCATCGCCGACGTCGACCTGGTACGCGTCTCGCTGCGTGCGTTGATCGCCTCGGTGGGCGCGCTCGCTTCGCCCGATCTGCCCGCCGGCGCCGGGACCGTGGACGGGGACGTGCTCGGGGAGGCCGGATGAACGGCCCGGACCCGACCAGGGGGCGCGGTGGCCGGCGCGACGAAGCGGCCGAGTTGGCGGCCGCGCTGGGTGAGACGCGGTGGCAGGCGCCACGGGTGCGGCCCCTGGACCGCAGGCTCGCGGTGGACCAGGACTCGGTCGAGCGAGGGCTGGCCAGCCTGGTGCTGACCGTCGTCGAGCTGCTGCGGCAGCTCATGGAACGGCAGGCGCTACGCCGGGTCGACCTGGGCGACCTCACCGACGAGCAGGTCGAACGGATCGGCATGACGCTGATGGCGCTGGAGGAGCAGATGACCCAGCTCCGCGAGTACTTCGGCCTGTCCCCCGAAGACCTCAACCTCGACCTGGGGCCGCTGGGCCCCCTGCTGCCCACGGACTGACCGCCGTCCCACACCCGAATCCTTGGCCCCGCCGCCCTTGGTTCAGTGCACGGGTGGGGCGACCCAGCCGTCGCAGGGCCGGACGCTGAAGACGAGGTAGCCGGACTGGACACCGAGCCGGGCCTCCCGCCCCTCGCAGTTGACGCTGAAGCTGCCCCGCCAGACCGTACGCGTCGAGTCGGCGTACCAGGTGTGCAGGCACATGTTGTTGGCCGGGCAGGGGTAGAGGGCGTGGGCCGGGCTGCTGGGAACGAAGAGGGTGACGCCGACGGCGAGTGCCACGGCGACGAGGACGCGACGCAACATGTTGTCTCCCTGTGTCGGCCGCATCCACGCGTGTGTCCATGTTGGTCGGACGGGTGCGGCCCGCCTTCCTCGGATTGTCCGACAGGAATCGACACCTGACAATCGCCCGTCCGGTATCGTCGCAAGGGCCCGCGATCCGGAGGGAGATCGGTGAATCCCACGACCACCCGCTCAGCGCTCGTCGTCCGGGGCGGATGGGAAGGCCACCGGCCGGTCGAGGCCACCGACCTGTTCCTGCCGTTCCTGCACGCGCGGGGCTTCACCACCCGGATCGAGGACTCCCCCGCCATCTACGCCGACACCGGCTACCTGGCCACCGTCGACCTCGTCGTGCAGTGCGTGACGATGAGCCGGATCGAGGCGGACCAGCTCGCCGGGCTGCGCTCGGCGGTCGCGGCCGGCACCGGCCTGGCCGGCTGGCACGGCGGCATCGCCGACTCCTACCGCGACAGCTCCGACTACCTGCACCTGATCGGCGGCCAGTTCGCCTGCCACCCCGGTCGCCCGCCGCACGAGTCGGTCGAGGGCGAGGCGAACAACTTCGTCCCGTACACCGTCAACATCCGCCCCGCCGCGGCGGACCATCCGATCGTCGCCGGACTCGCCGACTTCGACCTCGTCACCGAGCAGTACTGGGTGTTGTCCGACGACTACGTCGACGTGCTGGCCACCACCACCCAGAAGGTCCGGCCGGGCGACCCGTGGCACCGCGAGGTCACCTCCCCCGCCGTGTGGACCCGCCGGTGGGGCCGGGGCCGGATCTTCGTCGCCACCCCCGGCCACAGCCTCGACGTGCTCGGGCATCCGTCCGTACGCACCATCATCGAGCGGGGGATGCTGTGGGCGAGTCGCTGACCCCGCCGGCGCGGATCGGCCTGGTCGGCTGCGGCGCCATCAGCGGCCAGTACCTGACCACGCTGGCGAGGACCGCCGGGCTGGACCTGGTCGCGGTCGCCGACCTCGACCGCACCCGCGCCGACCAGGTGGCCCGGACCCGGCCCGGGGTGCGCGGCCTGCCCGTCGACGACCTGCTCACCGACCCCGACGTCGACATCGTCCTCAACCTGACCACGCCGGCCGCCCACGCCGACGTCGCCCTGCGGGCGATCGCCGCCGGCAAGGACGTGTACGGGGAGAAGCCGCTGGCCGCGACCACCGCGCAGGGCCGCGAGGTGCTGTCCGCGGCCGCGTCGGCCGGCGTACGGGTCGGCTGCGCCCCCGACACCGTGCTCGGCACCGGCACCCAGACCGCGCGCCGGGCCATCGACGACGGGCTGATCGGGGCACCGGTCGCCGCCACCGCGACCATGGTGACCGCCGGCCACGAACGCTGGCATCCCGACCCGGACTTCTACTACCAGGCGGGTGGCGGCCCGCTGCTCGACATGGGCCCCTACTACGTCGGCTGCCTGGTCACCCTGCTCGGCCCGGTCACCGCGGTCATCGCCGCCGGCAGCCGGACCCGCGACGTACGGGTCATCGGCAGCGGCCCCCGCCGGGGTGAACGGATCCCGGTCACGGTCGACTCCCACGTCACCGGCGTCCTGACCCATGCCGGTGGGGTGCTGTCCACCCTGGTGATGAGCTTCGACGCCGTCGCGACGAGGGCCGCCCACGTCGAGGTGCACGGCGAACTCGGCTCCCTGGTCGTGCCCGACCCCAACCGGTTCGACGGCGACGTGCGGGTCCGCGGCCCGCACGACCCGGACTGGCGGCCCGTCCCCGAGTCGGCGGGCTACCGCGGCGCCGGGCGCGGCATCGGCCTGGCCGACCTCGCCGCCACCGCGCCCGGGCAGGAGCCCCGGGCCGGCGGTACGTTCGCCTATCACGTCCTGGACGTGCTGGAGTCGATGCTGACCTCGGTGGCCGCCGGCCGGTCGGTCCCGGTCCGGTCCCGCGCCGGGCGGCCGGCGGCGGTGCCGCTCGGCGACGCGCCGTAGCGTCCCGTCCTACGTGCGGGGTCCGCCGAACTCGGCGACCATCTCCAGCAGGCGGGACAGGACCCGGCCGGAGCCGATGCCGTCGTGCTCGTACTCGTTGGTCACCCAGACCCGGGTGCCGGCGACGTGGGCCGCCGTCGCGAGTTGCAGGTTGGCATCGACGTACATGTCGTCGAAGTAGACCGCCGCGGCGACGGGGACCTCGTTGGCCGCGAGCCGGTCGAGGTCGTACAGCGGGCTCCAGTCCTCGCGCGCGGCGAGGAGTTCGACCGCCGCCCGGAACGGGCGCAGGGTACGGATCTCCTCGAACATCCACGGGTAGACCATCTCGCCGGTGAACAGCAGCGGCCGGGCGTCCTCGGCGAACCGTGGCAGGCGGTCCCGTTCCGCCTGTGCCGCCCACGCCGTCGCCCCGGTGCCCGGCGCGCCGTAGAGGGTCTCCTGCAGCGCGATGAACAGCGGGTTGTCGGTGTACCCGGTGCGGGCCTCCACCTGGGCGAGGAACGTGTCGCTCGGCTCGTCGTCGCCGGTGGCGAACGCCTCGTCGAGCAGCCAGTGCATGCGCTCGTAGCCGGGCTTCATGCCGAAGTCGAGGCCGAGGTTCTGGAAGCGGCGGACGGTGAGCGGGTCGCCGGACGGCAGTACGACGTCGCCGGCGGCGAGCCGGTCCGCGATCCGCGCCACGGTGTCGACGTGGTGCGGGTAGCGGGCGTAGAACTCGCGGTTCTTGGCCTCGACCCGGGGATACGTACGCCGGTAGACCTCGGCGGCGTCCGGCCACACGCTCGGCAGGCCGCCGGTCACGTAGCAGGCGTCGAGCCCTTCCGGTGCGAGCGAGAGGTAGGTCAGCGTCAGGAAGCCGCCGTAGCTCTGCCCGAGCGTCGACCAGCGCCCCCCGCCGAAGACGGTGCGGCGCAGGTGCTCGGCGTCGCGGACGATCGAGTCGGCGCGGAAGCGGGCGAGGTGGTCGGCCTGGGCGGAGGCGTCGCCCCGGGCGGCGAGCACCCGGCCGTCGATGCGCGAACTGCGGCCGGTTCCCCGCTGGTCGAGCAGCACGACCCGGTGGCTCTTGAGCGCCTCGCCGATCCAGCCGTCGACGGCGGTCGGGCGCGGGCTCTTGCCGCCGGGACCGCCCTGCAGGAACAGCAGCCGGGGCAGGTCGTCGCGGCGCCGGACCGGGTCGACGAGTTCGCGGGCGAAGACCCGGATGGTGCCGCCGCTGTCCGGGGCCGACCAGTCCAGCGGGACCTCGACCTCGTGGTCGGTGACGTGGATTCCTGGGATCGTGTACTCGGCCGTGATCATTACGTCTGCCCTCCTGCCGCTGTGCGAGGACGACTCTGCCTGATCAACCTGGGACGCCGAGCGGGGGGTGGCGGTCACCGGGTGCCGACGTCGTACGCGGTGCCCCCGGTGACGGCCCGCAGCTTGTCGGGGTTGGCGACGTTGTGGATGGCGGTGATCCGGCCGTCGGCGTCGAGGTCGAAGGTGACGGTGGCGATCACCCGGTCCGGTCCGCTGAACACCAGGCCCGGCCCGCCGTTGATCGCGACCACCGTGGCGCGCATGTCGGCCGGCTCGACGCCGGCGTAGGTGACGGTCCCGATGGCGGCGAACCAGGCGGCCACGGTGGGTGCGCCCACGACCGGGCGCATCGCCTGGCGGACCCTGCCGCCGCCGTCGGTCCACAGCGTGACGTCCGGGGACAGCAGTTCCATGAGCGCGTTGATGTCACCACCGGTCGCCGCGGCGAGGAACCGCTCGGTGACCGCGCGCTGCCGGGAGCGGTCCACGGTGAAACGCGGGCGCCGGGCCCGCACGTGCTCGCGGGCGCGGTGGGCGGCCTGCCGTACGGCGGCCTCCGAACGCTCCACCGCCCGCGCGATCTCGGCGTGGCTGAAGCCGAAGACCTCCCTGAGCACGAACACCGCGCGCTCCAGCGGGCTCAGTGTCTCCAGCACCACCAGCATCGCCGTCGACACCGACTCGGCGTCGACGACGGCGGTGTCACCGCCGGTCAGGATCGGCTCGGGAAGCCACGGCCCGACGTACGTCTCCCGCCGGTGCCGGGCCGACCGCAGCCGTTCCAGGGCCAGGTTCGACACGATCCGGGCCAGGTACGCCTTCGGGTCGGCCACCTGGGCCCGGCTGGCCGCGGACCACCTGATCCAGGCGTCCTGGACGGCGTCCTCGGCGTCGGCGGCGCTGCCGAGGATGCGGTAGGCCACCGAGAACAACAGGTTGCGGTGCTCGTCGAAGACCCGCTGGTCGGGATTCGCGGGCGGGTGGGTCACGGCGCCTCCCGGGTGAAGCGGCCGCCTCGGGGCCAGAACGCCCCCGAGGCTGGCGCCTTCCTCATCCGGGCGTAGGTCGGCCAGGGCGAGGCCGTGACGGTCTCCTTGTAACGGGCCGCCAGGCGGCCGGTCAGACACCACCGACGGGGGCTGCCGTCGGGGCGGGTGAACTGCACCACGGCGTCGTCGCGGCCCAGGCTCACCGGCGTGTGGTAGTAGCCGAACCGGAACGGCCGGGGCTGCCCGCCCCGCAGCGTGCGGACGATCGACACGGCGGCGTGCACGCCGGTCGGCATACCGCCCTGGCAGGTGCCGTGCATGACGCCGTACCGCTGGCGGATCGCGGCGGCGTCGCCGACCGCGTACACGTCGGGGTGGGACACCGACCGCAGCGTGGCGTCGGTGACGACGCGGCCGCGCTCGTCGACGGTCAGCCCGGCGGCGGCCGCCAGCGGCGCCGCCCGCGTGCCGCTGGTCCACAGCACCGCGGCGGCGGCGACGCGTTCCCCGCCGGCCAACTCGACCGCGTCCGGCAGCACCTTCGCCACCTCGACGCCGCCGCGTACCTCGACGCCCAGCCGGTCGAGCGCGGACCGCAGGTACGCCCCGGCCCTGGGGTTCATGGCGGCGCCGGGTGCGTGCCGTCCCAGCAGCACGACGTCCAGTTCCGGATGCCGCTCGGCGATCTCCGCGGCCGACTCGACACCGGTCAGCCCGCTGCCGGCGACCACCACCGTGCCGCTGCCGAGCCGTCCCAGGCGCTCGGCCAGCGACTCGGCGTCGTGCACGCTGTCCAGCGTGTACGCGTGGTCCTCGGCACCGGGCACCGCCACCGTGTCGGCGACGCCGCCCAGGCCGTACACGAGGGTGTCGTAGCGCAGGACCCGGTCGTCGTCGATCCGCACCGCCCTTTCGTCGGCGTCGACCGCGGTCACCCAGCCGCGCACGAACCGCGCGCCGGTGCCCTCGAGCAGTCGTGGGATGCTCAGCCGCGCCACCGGCTGCCCGGTCCCCGTCATGTGCAGGCGTAGGCGCTCGGTGAACAGCTCGTTCGCGTTCACCAGGGTCACCCGCACATCCTCGCGCCGCCTGCCCCGGGCCGCGAGCTGGATCGCCGCGGCCATGCCCGCGTATCCCGCGCCCAGGATCAGAACGTGGTGTGGTCCCGCCGTACCGGCCTCGTGCCGTGTGCTCATCGTCCGCCTCCTCCGGGTGTCGCCGACGAACACGAGATGCGGACCGCCCGGCGCCCGTGACATCGGGCCGGTGTGACGCGCGGCACTTCGCGGGACGGGCGCCGTACGGGTCAGCGGGCCTGGCGCAGGAATCCGGCGATGTCGGCGGCGATCTCGTCGGGGTGTTCGCCGTTGACGGCGTGGGAGGCGCCCGGGTAGAGGCGTACGGTGCCGTCGGGCAGGACCCGCTCGGCCGTGGCGGCGGCGGCGTGGCCGTCGTGCATGACGGAGTTCCCGGCGATGACCGCCAGGACGGGCATGTCGAGCCCGGCGAGCGCGTCCGGCCCGATCCGGGTGGGTTGGGGCAGGCGGAGGGTGTAGTGCCGCATGCCGGCTTCGATCATGTCCGCGACGGGCACGTCCTCGACCGGCGCTCCGCCGGCGGTCCACGAGTTGAAGCCGTCCCGCCACGACTTCGGCAGCCAGGGCAGCGCGGCCGGCAGCGACCGCAGGATCGTGCCGATCGGCATGTCGGCGAAGACGTGGACCGGATCGATCACGGTCACGGTGGCGATCAGTTCCGGTTGCCGGACGGCGAGGTTGACGGCGGTCCAGCCGCCGATGGACAGTCCGACGAGGTGGAAGCGGTCCTCCGGGAGCCCGTCGAGGGTCTGGTGCAGCCACCGCGCCTGGTCGCCGTCGTCGCTGATCGGCCGGTCCTGCACGCTCATCCCGGGTTCGCCGAGCAGGTCCACCGTGTAGACGTCGCCGATGCGCAGCAGCGACGGCAGGTTGTCGGCCCACACCGGCGAGGCGGAGGCCCGGCCCGGCAGGAGAACCAGCGGCGCCGAGGCGTCGCCGCTGCCGGCGAAGCGGTAGACGCGTACGACGCCGAAGTCCGTACGCACGTCGATGGTCCGCTGCGGCACGGGGAGGTCGGCGAAGGCCGCCGCGTACGCCCGGACGAAGCGGTCGCGTCCCGCCGCGCTGTCCCAGTGCCCCACCGGCGACGGGGTGCGCAGCGCGAACACGATGCCGGCGGCGACCACGACGACGGACGTGGCGAGCGCGACGAGCCACCACCGCCCGCGACGCGGGCGGTGCGCCGTCTCGCCGCTCACGACCTCGGTCCGCCCATCCATACCGTCACCCCTTCCAGTCGCTACTAACCGATCGGTAAGTAATTTGACCGTACGGCAGAATCGGCGCCATGGCAAAACGGGCAGACCCGACCGCGCGGAAACCGACGCTCACCGAACGCGCCCGCCGGGCACAACTCGTCGAGGTGACGATCGAACTCGTGGCCGACCACGGCTACGGCGGCACCTCGCTGTCCGGCATCGCCGAACGGGCCGGCATCACCAAGGCCGCCGTCCTCTACCACTTCAGCTCCAAGGACGCCCTGGTGCGGGCGGCGTACGAGCACGTCCTGTCGGCCCTGACCGGCCACACGGCCGCCGCGGTCGAGGCCGCCGATCCCGCCGGGGCGCCGGCCGCCTACATCCGCGCCATGATCGGGCATCTGCGAACGCACCCCCGGCACACCCGGATGATCATCGAGGCGATGACGCACACCGCCGGCGACCACGAGCCCGCCAGCCGGTGGCGCCCACTGGCCGACCTGATCGACACGGCCCGCGACGCCATCGGCACGCGGCGCGCACTCGACGTACGCACCATTGCCATCATCGTCGGCGGCGGGATCGACGCGATCGTCGCCGAACAGCTCACCGACCCGGACTACGACACGGCCGGGGCCGCCGAGCAGCTCGTCGACATGCTCGACGCCACGCTGCGGGGATGAGGGAGTCGGGTATGGACGAGCTGCTTGTCGCGAAGGTGATCGTGGCGGTCGGGATGACGGTCTCCGGCGCGGTGATCATCTGGGCCGCGCGGGCCACCGCCTCGGGCCGGCTGGGCCGCAACGAGGTCACCGGCATCCGGACCGCCTCGACGCTGTCCAGCGACGAGGCGTGGCTCGCCGCGCACCGTGCCGCGCGGTCGGTCACCGAGGCCGGCGGCTGGAGTGTCGTGGCGGCGGCGGTGGCGGTCCTCGCCACGGCGAGCCCGGTCCAACTGGTCGTGGTGGTGGGCGCCGGGACCACCCTCCTGCTCGTCCTCGTCCTGGTCGGTGCGCGCCGGGGCGTCCGGGCCGCGACCGCGCTCCCCCGCCCGGACCGCCCCTCCTGACCGGGGTTCCGGCTGGCTTCGTCAGCGGTCGGGGGCGGTTTCGGCGGCGGGGCGCCGGGGGCAGCCCCACACCGTGTACGCGACCAGTCCGGTCACCGCCAGGACGGCGGCAAAGGCGGTGGCGGCCGTGGTGCCGGCGGGCTGGACCAGCCAGCCGGCCACCTGCGTCGCCGGCTTCGTGCTGGGCCCCAGGAACGGCAGGACCGAGGTGAGGGTCCAGGTCAGCGGGGCGATCCAGGAGCGGGCGGCGCCGAGCAGCGCGGCGCCCAGGGCGGTAAGGCCGAGCAGGCCCGCGGTGTTGCGCAACACGACTTCCAGCGGCGCGAACCGTACGTCGGTGACCGTGGTGAGCAGCAGCGGTGCGACGATCGCGGCGGCGGCGAGCAGCAGATGCGCGGCCCGCCGGACCGGCCAGTTGATCGAGGCGGTGTGGTCCAGGGCGTCGTCGGCGCCGCCGAGGGTCGCGGCGAACGCGGCCACCGCGAGCATCACGGTCAGGCTCACCCCCCGGGTGTCGATGGTCCCGGCGTCGGAGTAGACCAGCACCAGAAGCCACACCAGCGCGGCCGTCGCGGTCGAGATGGCCAGGGCGAGGCCGACCCGGCGGGAGCGCAGGTACAACCGGAGCCACCTCACGGAACGTCCTCGCCCATGAGCGACCGCAGGCCGTCGTCCCGGCAGGCGAGCGCGTCGTCGCGGGCCGCCGCCATCCGCCGTTGCTGCTCGGCCGGCGGCAACCCGACCAGCGCCTGGTAGGCGCCGGCCACGCCGGCCCGCTCCTCGGGGGTCCACCAGTCCTGCGGGGCGGGCGGTTCGCCGGCCAGCCAGGCGGTGGCGACGACCCGGCCGAACCGGGTGTCGCTGTCGTCGGGCCCGTCGCCGCAGTCCTGCCGCCAGGCCGCCTCGAGCAGGTGTGGCAGGAAATAGTCGCCGGACAGGTCGGCGCGGCCGCCGGGCCCGATCACCGGGGCCTCGAAGACGAGCGTGTCGGCCGGGCGCGGGTCCGGTGCCGGGGCCTCGCCCGACCGCGCCCAGGACTCGACCCGCCGGTCCTCGACCGCCCGGGTCGGCGCCCCGGGCAGTTTCGCCGACATCATCGCCAGCGCCTGCCGGGCCGGGCCGGCGACGTCGGGCAGCAGGGCGGCGTGCACCCGGGCCACGCAGACCTGCGGGCCGACGTCGTCGCAGACTAGTTCGGCCGCGCCCGGATCGTAGGCCCGGTAGCCGCCGGTGGGCATCAGCGGCAGCGCCACCGCGCCGCCGAGCAGCGCCGGGAGCACGGCCAGGGCGATGCCGCGGCGGCGGGCCGCGCCCAGCAGGAGCAGCCCGGTGGCGGCGAGGGCGGCCAGCCACAGCGTCTGGGTCAGGTTGACCCGCGCCGCGACCGTCTGGAAGTCGTCCAGGCCGCTGGCGTAGACCGGGCTGAGCAGCAGCGCCGCCGGTGCGGGCCGGCCCGCCACGACCGCGTTGACGGTCATCCAGTCCGGCAGCAGCCCGGCCACGGCGACCCCGGCCACGGCGAGGGCCGGCGCGGTCACCAGCCTGGGTACGGCCCGACCGACGGCCATGCCCACCCAGCCGGCGGCGACCAGCGACAGGGCCCCGACCGCGGTGACGGCGACCGAGGCGGCCGGGAAGTAGCCGGCCGTCGGCACCACCCAGACCATCCCGACGACGAATATCAGGGTGTACGCGGCCACCAGCGCGACCGCGAGCGCGGCGGCGGTCGGCAGGACCCGCTGCCACCGTGGCCGGCCGGTGCTGGCGAACAGCTCGCCGACCCGGCTACGGGCGTCCCGCCGCCCGAGCCACGCGCCGCCGGCGAGGGCCAGTGGCCACAACGCCAGCAACATTCCCCGGCCGGACACCGCCAGTTGCATCCAGCGGCCCGAGAAGCCCTCGGTGTACGACACCAGCAGCCCGGCGCCGATCACGAGCGCGAGCAGTGCCACGCCGACCGCGGCCGAGCGGCGCAGTTCGATCCGGAGTACGCGTCCCATCAGGCCGACACCTGCCCGCGGTGGGCGCGCAGCAGCGCCGAGTAGCCGCGTTCGGTGGCGCTGTCCCCGGCGGCGTCGGCGCCGCCCCGGCCGGCCAGCTCCGCCGTGGTGCCCTGCCACACCAGCCGTCCCGCGTTGACCAGCACCACGTCGGTGCAGGCCGCCGCGACGTCCTCGACCAGGTGGGTCGAGACCAGGACGCAGCTGTCCGACCCGATGTCGCGCAGCAGCTCGCGGAAGTCGAGACGCTGCTCGGGGTCGAGGCCGACGGTGGGTTCGTCGAGCAGCAGCACCCGCGGGTCGTTGACGATCGCCTGGGCGATACCGGCCCGGCGCAGCATGCCGCCCGACAGTGTCTTCAACCGCGAGTCGGCGCGGTCGGTGAGGCCGACCCGGTCGATGGCCCGCTGCACCGCGCCGGGGATGTCGCTCTTCGGCATCTCCTTGAGCCAGGCCATGTACTCGACGAACTCCCGCACGGTGAACCGCGGGTAGAACCCGAAGTGCTGCGGCAGGTAGCCGAGGCCGCGCCGCATCCGGCGCAGGTCGCCCCGGCCGGTGACGTCGACGCCGAGCACGCTCAGCCGCCCACCGGCGGGTTTGACCACCGTGGCCAGGGCCCGCATCAGCGTCGTCTTGCCGGCGCCGTTGGGGCCGAGCAGCCCGTGGACGCCGGTGTCGAGCGCCAGGTCCAGCCCGTTGACCGCCAGGTGCCGCCCGGCCCGGACGACCAGCTTCTCGGCGTGCACCGCCCACGCGTGGGTGGTCGGTGCGATCTCTGCCGCGCTGACGGCGCGCATCATGGGTTCTCCGTTCGTCGGGTGGCACGACATGCCACCGGTGTGTCGTCGGTTCGGCCGGCCCGGCCCGGTGCCGTGGCGCGTGGGCCGGATCAGATCTGTCCGGCACCCAGCCGGCGGTGGTCGGCGGCCCGGAAGGCCACCACGGCCACCAGCACCACGGTGACCGCGACCCATCCGGGCCAACTGCCGGCCGACAGGACGGCCGGCAGCCGGTCGCCGGCCAGACTCGGGATCACCACCGCCCCGGACCAGAGGGCCACCAGGGCGAGCGCGGCCCGGTCGACCCGTACCAGGCCGCCGAGGGCCAGGCTGCCGGCGGTGAAGGCCAGACAGGGCAGCAACCACAGGGCCGGCGAGTGCCCGGTCCACCAGCCCGCCACCGCCAGGATCGGGACGACCGCCGCGAGGACCGCCAGCGTACGGCGCAGCAACAGCCACAACCCGGCGCGCGGCACGGTCGCCAGCAGCTCCCAGGCGGGATCGGTACGCCGGCTCCACGCCGCCGCCACCGGCAGCAGCGGCGCCACCGGCGCGACCAGCAGCACCAGCGACGGCAGGCTGTGGAAGGTCAGCTCGAAGAGGACCGCGGCCAGCACCAGCCCGGCCGCCACGGCCAGCCAGGGCAGTACCCGTACGGCGACGCCGGTGCGACGCAGCCGCCGGCGGGGTGCCGGGGCCGGTCCGGCGGTGATCCCGGCCGCGATACCGTCGGCGACCCGGTCCAGCAGGTCGCGGGTTCCCGGGTCGACGGCCTCGGTCAGCAGGGCCCGGCAGGCGGCGCAGGACTCCAGGTGCGCCTCGACCGCCCACACGGTCGCGTCGTCGACGCCGTCGGCGCCCGCGGCGTAACGGGAGATCAGGGCGGGTGTCGGGTGGGTGGTCATGACAGCGCCCTCCGCAGTGCGATCCGGGCCCGCCGTGCGCGGGTCTTCACGGTCCCTTCCGGCATGCCGAGCAGCAGCGAGGTCTCGCGGGTGGTCAGGCCGTCGAGGACCATCGCGCGCAGCACCTGACGCAGTTCCGGCGGCAACGCCAGCAGGGCCTGTTCCAGGTCGGCGTCGATTCCGCCGGCGAGCGCCTCCTCCTCGGCGGCCGGCGCCACGGTCTCGAAGGTCGGCACCGCCGGCACGCGCTGCTGCCGGGCCCGGTGGCGGAACGCGTCGACGAGCCGGTGGGCGGCGATCGTCCACAGCCAGCCCAGCGCGCTGCCCCCGGCCGACGCGTGGGCCTGGCTGCCGGCCGACCGCCACACCGCCAGGTAGGTCTCCTGGAGCACGTCGGCGACCACGTCCGGGTCGGCGCAGCGCCGCCGGAGCCGTACGGTCAGCCAGGGCGAGGTGCGCCGGTACAACTCGTCGAAGGCACGCCGGTCGCGACGCGCGATGCGGCGCAGCAGCTCACCCTCGTCGACTTCCGCCAGGCTTCGTCTCACATCAGGCAAGACGACGCGCACCCCCGCCCCGGTTCTCCCTCGCCTGTGACACCCGTCACATCGACGCTACCGGGTCGACCGGCCTACGGCCGCCGCCGAGCCGTCCCCGACCGGACGCGGCCCGCTCCGGACCGTGTCACTGGGCGAACCGGGCCGGGTCGCCCGCGCCGACCCGGACGATCTCGGGTTCGCCGTCGGAGAAGTCGACCACGGTGGTCGGTACGGTGCCGCAGTCGCCGGAGTCGACGACCGCGTCGATCGCGTGGTCGAGGCGTTCCTTGATCTCCCAGCCCTGGGTCATCGGCTCGTCGTCGCCGGGCAGGACGAGGGTGCTCGACAGCAGCGGCTCGCCGAGTTCGTCGAGGAGTGCCTGGGCGACCGGGTGCGCGGGAATGCGTACGCCGACGGTCTTCTTGCGGGGGTGCAGCAGCCGGCGCGGCACCTCCCTGGTGGCCGGCAGGATGAACGTGTAGCTGCCGGGGGTGGCCGCCTTCACCGCACGGAACACCGCGTTGCCGAGGTGCACGAACTGGCCGAGCTGCGCGAAGTCGCGGCAGACCAGGGTGAGGTGGTGGCCGCTGTCGACGCGGCGGATCTCCCTGATCCGGTCCATGCCGTCCTTGTTGCCCAGCCGGCAGCCGAGGGCGAAGCAGGAGTCCGTCGGGTAGGCGATCAGCCCGTCGCGGCGTACGAGGTCGGCGACCTGGCCCATCGTGCGGGGCTGCGGGTCGTCGGGGTGCACGTCGAAGTACTTCGCCATACGCGAAAGCTTAGGGGTGGCGGCGGTCGCGGATCAGTCGAGCCAGCGGGCCCGGTCCCCGACGCGGACCCGGCCGGGGGTCTCGACCGCCGCGTTCACGCCGAGGTCGTTGCCCAGCTCACGGGCGACCCAGCGCAGCACGGCGCGGTCGTGCGGAACGGTCGGTGTCTCCTTGGTGATCATCACGCACCGGTCGCACAGTTCGGTGAAGCGCAGTCGCAGGGTCCCGATCGCCATGGTGCGACCGACCCAGCCGTGTTCGGGGTAGCCGGTCGCACCGTCGTCCGGCACGTCGTCGAGCACCAGGTTGGGCCGGAACCGGGAAACATCGAGCGCGCTGTCCGGCAACGCCGAGGCGAGGCTGCGCAGCGTGGTCGTCGTCATCACGTGCAGTGCCCGCTCGGGCTGGTGCGGACCGTGTCCGGCCAGGGTGACGTCGGCCCCGACCGCAGCGCTGAGCCGGCGGCCGGCGTCCGGCGCGTCGGAACGGAACCGCTGACCGTCCGGAAGCGTCAGTTCGGCCACCCCCGGCCCGGCGGTGACCGCCCGGACCTGCATGAGCGCCGGCACCGCCCCCGCCCAGGTGAACTCGTTCCGCTCGTCCCGTACGCCGATGCCCCGGTCGCCCTCGATCCCGCTGAGGCCGACTTCGGCCGCGTCCAGCGACTCGCCGCCCACCGACTTCACCGGATACCGCCACAACTGCACGAGCCGCATCCGCCACCCCTTCCCGTCCCGGCCGGCAACCGTGCCCGGTCACCCCCACAAGCCTCCTACGGCCGACGGCATCGGCATAGAGGGCCGGGGAAAACCGGCCGGTCACCCACCGGCGGGCGCGGGCCCGTTGTCGACCAGCCGGAAGCTGTCCGCCGGTGGCGCGTCACCCAACTCCTCCAGGATCAGGCCGTGCTGCGCCGAGCCCCGCAGGAGCGCCCCACGGTTGCTGATCTGGAACGTCGGCGTGTCACCACCACCGGTGGTGGTGATCTCGAACTGCTGGCCCGGCTCGTCCTGCTTGCAGGCGGCTCCCTCGACCGAGAGCGGCTGGGTGTTGCGCGGGTTGCGTACCTGCCAGCAGACCGCCTCACCCGGCCCGGAGCCGTGACTGCGGCCGTAGTACGCCTTGATCAGGTACAGCCCGCCGTCCAGCGGGGTCGGCACGAACAACTGCCGTCCGCTGTCGTCGACGGCCTCGGTCAGGCGTCCCTCGTCGCTCAGCGACACACCCGACTCGAACGCGTCGACCCGCACGATCGTGACCTGACGGGTGCCGGACAGGACGGCCGGGGTGGCGGTCGCCGCCGGCGCGGACGGTGACGTGGAGGTCTCCGCCGGGGCGGCGGTGGAGGTCGGGGCGCCGGTCGGCGCCGGCGTGCCCGAGGCGTCCGGGGTCGTACCCGCGCCACAGCCCCCCGCCGCCGCGGCCAGCACCATCAGCCCCGCACCAGCGAGCCATCTGTTCACCGACATGCTCAAAGCTCCTCTCCCCATCGTGCCCGGCCGGCCCGGCCGTCGCGCCTGCGCCGACATCGACCGACATACCCGTGCGGCGCGAAGGCATGCCGCCCGGTCACGATCACGTCGGAATCGCCCGGCGATGCTACCCAACGCGACGCGAGCCGCTGGTAGCGTGAGTCCACAGAAGAATTCGCCGCATCGGCGGCGAACATCCTGATTCGCGGCCACGGGCTCCGGGTACAGCGGGCGTGCGTCATGCGGTACGCCCGGTCCGATCAGTATCGCCATCGCACAACCTGTGAAGCGAGCGTCCGTCCTGGATGGACGGCCGTTCGGCGGGAACTATCGGGGAGGTTCGGCACGGTGTTGTCACGACGTTCTCTTCTGGCCGGCGCGACCGGTCTGGGGGCGACCGCGTTGGTCGGAATGGCCGGCACGGGTGCCCACGCGGCCGAGCCGGCCGCGCGCCCACGGCGCATCCCCCGCACGCTCGCGCGCCGGCGCACGGGAATCGCGAGCCGGACACGTACGGACGCGGCGGAGTTCACCCTGACCCACCTGTCGGTCGCCACGACGGCGGCGGCCGCGGTTCGCCTGCGGGACCGGTCCGGCTGGGGCGACTGGCTACCGCTCGACTCGTGCGCGGCGGGGCGCGACGACCGGCCGGCGACCGCCGTACGGCGCGGGCTGCTCGTCGCACCCGACGTCACCGGATACGAGGTGCAGACCAGCGACGGCAGCCCGGCGACCGTCACCGAACTGAACACGGTCGACGGGCCGGCCGGGCCGGTCGCCGCCGCCGCGACCGACCGGATGCCGCCGGAGACGGGCCGCCGGGGCCGGGGGGCGCGGAGCCGGCGGCGGGACTGCCCGGTGCCGGCATACCTGTCGCGGGCGGCGTGGGGTGCCGACGAGTCGCTGCGCTTCGACGCCGGGGGCAACGAACTGTGGGTGCCGGCCTACTATCCGGTGCAGACGCTGACGGTGCACCACACCGGGGTGTACGAGCACAACGACGACCCCGATCCGGCCGCGACCGTCCGCGCGATCTACCACACCGACACGGTCTACGACGGGTACGGCGACATCGGCTACCACCTGCTGGTCGACGAGGCCGGCCGGGTCTACGAGGGGCGGGTGTCCGGCGCCGACGGGCTGCCCGTCTTCGGCCCGGCCCCGTCCCCCGACGGCAGGCCGCAGATGTCCAACGGGGCGCACGTCGGGCAGTTCAACGCCGGCAACGTCGGCGTGGTGCTGCTGGGCCGCTTCACCGCCCGGCAGCCCACCCCGGCGGCCCGCGACTCGCTGGTGAAGGTGCTGGCCCTGCTGTCGTACGTCTGCGAACTGGACGCCGCCGGCCGTACCCGGTACGTCAATCCGGTCAACAACCTCGCCGGCGTGACCGACGTGATCTCCGGGCACCGCGACTGGGCGGCACTCGGTGCCGGTGCCACCGAGTGCCCGGGTGACGCGTTCCATCCGACGCTCGCCTCCGTACGCCGCGACGTCGCCGACCTGCTCGGCCGGTGACCCGGCGCTGACCGGTGGCCGACGGTCGGCAGGGCGGGCGGGCCGCCCGGCTCACGCCGGTGCCGGCCTCGCCCGCCGGGAGCCCGACCAGCGCCGCCGGCACGACAGCACCACGATGATCAGGATGATGGACGGCAGCGGGAGCGGGTGGCCGAGGACGAGTGCGATCGTCAGCTCGGCGAGTCCACCCAGGACGGTGGCGACGAAGATCCACGCCGGTCCGGTCGACGCGCCGGGCCGGCGGCCGCCGCGGACCGTACCCCATGGTTTGCGCACCGACAGCCAGCCCTGGAACGCGATCGCGCCCGCCATCAGCGCGGTCCCGACGACCGGCGCCGGCGTAGGACCGGCGGTGAGCGAGGTCGTCAGCGCCGGTGACAGCACGAAGATGCCGAGATACACCTGGACCATGCTGATGGTGAACTTGGTCAGCACCCACCAGTGGACGAAGAAACCCCAGGGGGTGGCGGCCGCGAGGACGATGCCGGTGCAGGCCGACACCCCGGCCATCGGGGCGAGCAGCCGGCCGTCGATCCGGTGCGCCATGGACGTCGCGGCGTCGCGGACCGCGACGTCGTCCGCCGCGAGACCGACCGCGAGCAGCACGCACAGGGTCATGGCCTGCGCCATCCAGCCGACCGAGGTCAGGGTGTGCAGCCAGACGGTTAGTTGACGCCAGCGTTTCACCACGGGTCCGATCGTCACAGCCGGCGTGCCGGGCGGCCATCGGAGGAAACCCGGGAATGGGCCCCGGGGTTCCCCCGGATGCGCGTCCCGCCGGGGCGGTCACGGCCGTACGGTGCCGGTGGCCCCGTCGACGGTGACGGTCGCCCCGTCCGGCAGCCGGTCCATCGCGCCGGGCACTCCGAGCACGGCGGGGATGCCCTGTTCGCGGGCGACGATCGCCGCGTGGGACAGTGCCCCGCCGGTCTCGGTCACGACGGCGGCCACGATCCGGAGCAGGGGTGTCCAGGCCGGGTCGGTGAAACGGCAGACGAGGATGTCGCCGGGGCGTACCCGCCCGAAGTCGCCGGGCCCGCGGACGATCCGGGCCGGGCCGGTGGCCGTACCCCGGCTGCCGGGCGTGCCGGCCAGCGAGCCGGTCGGTGCCGGGGCGGCCGGTGGTGCGGGAGGTGGCGTGGCGGTCACCGGGCGCGCCTGGAGCAGCCAGATCGTGTCCCCGACGGCCGCCCACTCGATGTCCTGCGCGCCGCCGAGCAGCGCGGCCACGGTACGGCCGAGCCGGGCGAGTCGTACGGCGGCAGCGTCGTCGAGGACCGGCCGGTTCCGGGCGCCGGCCGGGACCTCGCGTACGGCGACCCGGTCCTCGTGCCGGTCGAGGCGGGTCCGCTTGTCGGCGACGGAACGGGCGACGGTGTCCCGCGCGTCCACCCGGTACGTGTCCGGTGTGACGCGGCCTTCGACGATGCTCGGGCCGAGCCCCCACGACGCCTCGATCACGGTCGGGCCGGGGTGCGCGGGATCGGGGGTGAACATGACACCCGACACCCCCGCGTCCAGGTGCCGCTGGACGATCACCGCCATCTCCGGGGATGCGGTGTCGTCGGTGGACCGGTAGGCGGCGGCGCGCGGCGACCACAGCGACGCCCAGCAGGCGCGTACGGCGTCCGTCACGGCCGGCGCACCGCGCACGGCGAGGAAGCTGTCGTGCCGGCCGGCCGCGGATGCCGTGGCCGTGTCCTCGTTCGTGGCCGACGACCGCACCGCCACCGGCGGGTGGCCGAGGGTGGCGAGCGCGTGGGCCAGCAGGTCGGGGAGGTTGGGCGGCATCGGCGTGGCCGCCACGGCCCGCCGGGCAGCGGCGAAGCCCTGCCCGGCGGCGAGCCGCGCGAGGTCGAGGTCGCGGGTGGCGGCACGGTAGGCCGCGCGGGGCACGACGACGCCGGGCGGCACCGGCAGGCCGGCGCGGATGAGCGCGCCGAGCGTGCCCGCCTTGCCGCCGCAGGTGTCGACCGTCGCGTCCGCGAGGGGTACGAGCATCTCCCACCTCTTCAACACAATGTTGACAATAGGACGTTGATGATGCAGGGTCACGGCATGCCACGCAAGCAGGACACCGGAGACGCCGCCCGCGCCGACCAGCGCCTGGCCCAACGCGAGCGGGAGGCCCGCGACCGCCTCCTCGACCTGGGCGCGGACGCCCTCGCACCGCGCCCGTGGCGTCCCCCGCCCGTGCCGGCGTCCGCGGTCGATCTCGCGCAGTTCGCCCTCTGGCGGTCGTCGGACCTTTCCCGGGAGGGCATCCTGGCCGCGCTCGCCCTCCTGCCCGCCGCGCGGGCCGAGGTCGACCAACTCGAGGCCGGTCTGCTGTTCGCGGCCCGCACCGCTGGCCTGACCTGGGCCGAGATGGCCGAGACGATGGGGCTCGGCTCACCCCAGGCGTGCCAGCAGCGGTACGGTCGCCTCACGACCAGGCAGGACTCGGCATCATGACCCACCACTCCCCGCCGGACCTGCTCGTGCTGCACGCGGTGCGGCTCCGGGGCTTCGCCGACGCACCGGCGCTCGCGTCCCGGTTCCGGCTCGACCCGCGCACGACCGAGGAGTCGCTGCGCGACCACGAGGCACACGGCCGGGTCACGCACACCGGCTTCGCCGGCACGTACGGCTGGTCACTCACCGAGGCGGGACGCGCCGAGAACGAACGCCGGCTCGCGGCCGAACTCGCGCACACCGGCGAAGCGGAGGCCGTACGCCGGGTGCACCGCGACTTCCTCCCCCTGAACGGCCTCCTGCGCCGCGCCTGCACCGACTGGCAACTGCGGCCGACGCCGGACGATCCGCTCGCCGCCAACGACCACACCGACCCGGAGTGGGACGCCGGCGTCCTCCACGAACTCGCCATCGTGGACCGCGCGCTCACCGCCGTCGTCGACCGGCTCGGGGTGATCCTCGCCCGGTTCCACGGCTACGACACGCGCTTCTCCGCCGCGCTGACCCGCGCCCGCGCCGGCGAGGTGGCCTGGGTCGACCGGACCGACGTCGACTCCTGCCACCGGGTGTGGTTCGAACTGCACGAGGACCTCCTTGCCACGCTCGGAATCGACCGTGGCAAGGAGGCTGACGCCGTCGCCCGCCTCCGTTAGTGCAGGCGGGTCTCGATGGCCTCGATGATGCGGGGCCGGAGTTCGGCGGCGCGGATGACGGCGTCGACCGAGCCGACCTCGACCGCACGCCGGATGTCGTGCACGCGGTCGAACTCCGTGGCCACCTCGCCGAGCTTCTCGGCCCGGACCGACGACCGGAGTTCGTCGAGTTCCGCGGTCAACGCGGCCCGGTCGGCGCCGGAGGCGGCCGCGGCCCGGGCCTCCAGATCACGTACGCGCGGGTCGGCCGCGGTGCGCGCGTTGACGTCGCCGGCGAACACCACCGCGGCGGCGGGGGCGCCGCCGAGCACCGAGGCGAACGAGCCCTCCAGCGCCAGCACGGTCATGTTCGGGTTCAGCGCCTTGGAGAACACCACGAACGCGCCGCCGTGGTACCGCGAGATCACGCAGAACACGATGGGCCCACGGAAGTTCACGATCGCGCGCCCGATCTCGGCGCCGTACTCGAGCTGGAGCTTGCGCATCGACTCCGGTGAGCCGTCGAAGCCGGACAGGTTTGCCAGCACCACCAGTGGCCGGTTGCCGCTGGCCGCGTTGATCGCCCGCGCGGCCTTCTTCGACGACTGCGGGAAGAGGGTGCCGGCGGTGTAGGTGTCCGGGCCGTCGGTGGGCGGGAAGCCGCGCCGCGGCACCGCCCGGGACTCGATGCCGAGCAGGCACACCGGCATGCCGCCGAGGTGCACGTCCTGCACCACCGCCGTGTCCGCGTCGGCCATGCCCGCCCAGCGTTCCAGCACCGGGTGGTCCTGGTCGGACAGGGCCCGCATCACCGTACGGATGTCGAACGGCTTCTTGCGGTCCGGGTTGGCCGCGGCGGAGAAGATCTCGCCGACGGTGGTGAAGTCGCTGCCGTCGACGGTGTGCGGGAAGTCGGAGACGTCGCGGTCGACGGGGTCGGTGGTCACCGACCGGCGCGGCGCCGTCTCGCCGGGTGCGACGTACGTGTGGTCGTAGTACGACATCAGCAGGTCGCGCGCGGCGCCGAGGTTCGGCGCCCAGTACTGCGCCTGCCCGTTGGGACCCATCACCCGGTCGTAGCCGCCGATGCCGAAGTTGTCCTCGGCCGACACCCCGCCGGAGAAGTCGAGCGACTGCTTGCCGGTGAGCACCATCGCCGAGTCCGGCGTCATCACCAGGATGCCCCGGGTGTGCATCAGCATCGTCGCCTCGGCGTTCCAGTACGGCTGGGCGCCGACGGTGATCCCGGCGACCACGATGTTGATCTCGCCGCCGTCCTGGGTGAACTCGACGATCCGCTTGAGTGCCGCCGCCACCCAGTCCATGTTCTCGGTGCCCGACTCCATGGAGATCCGGGCGCCGGCGGACAGCGCGTACCACTCCAGCGGCACCCGCATCCGCTCGGCCAGGTCGAGGGCGGCGATCACCCGGCGGCACTCCGGTTCGGACAGCGCGCCGAGCGACTTCGTCGGGTCGCCGAGCAGCACGACCCTGGTGAGGCCCTGCGGGTGTCGCCGGGTCGGCGTGGTGACGACGCCGGCGACGATGGCCGCGGTGTTGCGGCCCTTCGGCCGGTCGACCGGCACCAGCGCATGGTCGTCGTCGAGGTCGTGTTCGACGAAGTCGCCGAGCAGGCCGGTCAGCTCGTACGGGTAGACCGCGTTGCGGCTGCTGGCCCGCAGCACCTTCTGCCGGTAGCCGTCGAGCGGCTCGACCGGTTCGTCCGACGGCTCGCCGACGGTCAGGGTGGTGCCGCCGGTGGCGTGGAAGGAGATCCGCATCGCGATCGGGACCAGCTCACCGGTCTGCGGGTCGCGCTGCCGCGCGATGAACTCGATCTCCTCCAGTCCGGCGCCGGCGGTCGTCGGCAGCACCCGCCCGGCGATCATCTCCAGCTCGGCGCGGGTGATGTCGCTCGGCGGCCAGACGTAGAGGACGATGCGGTTGGTGTTGAAGCGGTTCTTCGACGGCCGTCGCGCCTGGGCGCGGCGGATCGAGTCGAGGCAGGTGGCGATGGTGTCCTCGGCGGTGGGCAGGGCGACCAGCCGACCGTCGTGCTCGCGCAGTTCGGTCAGGTCGCGTACCTGGGCGAACGCGACCAGCCGGTCGTCGGACGGGTTGCCGCGCGCCACGCACTGGAAGAGGTAGACCTCCTCGTCGGAGGACGGCAGCCGGGTGAGGTCGAACTTGCTCAGCCGCTCCATCCGCATCCGCTGCGCGATGTAGGGGTGCAGGCCGCGGATCAGCCGTTCCTCGGCCATCCCGGTGGTCGAGGGGCGGAACGTGAAGTGCTGGTGCATCACGGTGCCGCTGCGGCCGGCGACGGCGACGGTGAGCCGGCGGACCTGTTCGGGCAGCGGGTGTGCGCTGACGACGTCGTGCAGCGTGCCCGCCATCGCCTCGGAGTCGGTGGGCTGGTTCTCCCAGGCGAGGTAGATGTCGGCGTCGATGGCGTCCTCGCCGCCCGCCAGTTCGGCGAGCCCGTGCAGCGCGCTGCCGAGCGCCTCGTAGCTCACCGCCGCGGAGACCACGGACGAGCCGGCGCGTTCGGCGACCACGAACGCGCAGCCGGCGACCTGCCTGGTGCGGACGCTGGTGAGTCCCTTGTTGCCGTAGTAGCGCCGGGTCAGCACCTCCAGCATGACCGAGTTGTCCAGGTCGGCGCGGGCAAGCCGCTGGCCGAGCAGCCGGACCAGCGGCTCGGTGCTGCGTACCATCTCGGCGACGCGTTCGGCCCGGTCGGCCGAGTCCGGGTGGGCGTCGAGGTGGCGCAGGTGCCGGCGGACACCGGCGTAGACGAGGGCGCGGTTGCGGCGCAGCAGCGGCTGGCCGAACCAGGCGAAGACCACGCCGCGGGCCAGGTCGGCGATCACCGGGAAGCGCACCTGGGTCGCGGCGACCAGCCGCTCCAGCGCGAGACCGGCCGGCTCGCGCAGCGTCTCGTCCGGCGGCGGCTCGCGCAGCCAGGCCCGCAGCAGCGTCGCCACGACGGTGGCGTCGGCGGCCGCGCGCTGCTGGGCGAGGAAGATCCGGAAGACCGCGGCTTCGAGGTCCGGGCAGCGCTCCAGTTCGGCGACGCCGTAGTGCCCGAGCGCCTTGGCGAGCTTGGTCTGGAACCTCTCCGGCACCCCGGCCCGTTCGACGTCGAGGCTCTGCAGGTAGGTGTGGAAGTATTCGCGGGCGCTGTGCACGTGGCTGTCGTCGCCGCCGTCCTCGCCCGCCGGCCGGTTCCGGCTCAGCTCGGCGAGGTCGGCGAAGACGTCGAGGAGTTCGAGTTCCTCGGCCAGCGGCCGGTGGCCGTCGTCGGTGGCCGCCCGGCGCGCGACGAGGTAGTCGTCGAGCACCCGGCGGTCGTCGTGCGGGTCGACGTCGAAGCCGAGCAGCAGGCTGCGCAGGTCTTCCCGGCCCCGGCCGGCGCGCTCGCGGGCCGGGATCCGCTCGGGGGTGGCGGGCAGATCGAGTTCGACGGAGCCGGTGGTCGAGGTCTCCTCGGCCTCGGCGTCGGCGAGCGGCTCCAGGCGCAGCAGTGGGGCGCCGGTCTCCACCTGGCTGCCGACGGAGACGACACATTCCTTCAGCCGTGCCTTGAACGGCGCCCGCAGCACCGTCTCCATCTTCATGCTCTCCAGCACCAGCACCGGTGCGCCCGCCTCGACCTCCGCCCCGACCTCCAGCGGCGTGGCGACGACCAGGGCGGGCATGGACGAGCGGATGACGCCACCCTCGTCGCGGCTGACCCGGTGCGTGACGCCGTCCACCTCGACCAGGTGGACCGGCCCGTAGGTGCTGGTGAGCAGGCGGTAGCGGGTGCCGTTGACGACGGTCTGGCCGGTGTGCCGGTCGAAGCGGTCGAGTTCGACGTCGGCGGTGCGGACGTCGTCGCCGGCCTCGATGCCGACCCGGAACCGGTGGGCGCCGATCCGGGCGACGCGTACCCGGTATCCGGCGCCGCGCAGCTTGAGGTCCAGGGGGCGGCCGCTGGAGTGCCGCACCTGCGGGCGCCCGCCGAAGGCGGTGGACAGCAGCCGCTGCCGCTCGACGCGTTCCTCCTCCTCGTACGCCTCGATGGCGGCGGCGGCCAGCGCGACGGCGGAGTGCCGGTGCGAGACGAGCCGGCCCTCGCCGCGTACGCGGTCGATCCAGCCGGTGTCGGCGCTGGCGTCGATCACCTCGGGCTGGTCGAGCAGGTCGAGCACGAAGCTCTTGTTCGTCGCGCCGCCCTCGATGATCACCGTGGTCTGTGCCATCGCGCGCCGTAGCCGGCCGAGTGCCTCGTCGCGGTCGTGGCCGTACGCGATGATCTTCGCGATCATCGAGTCGAAGTCGCCGGGGATGGTGTCGCCCTCGCTGACCCCGGTGTCGACGCGGATGCCGGGCCCGGCGGGCAGGTCGAGCCGGGCGATGCGGCCCGGGGAGGGCGCGAAGTCGCGGTCGGGGTCCTCGGCGTTGAGCCGGGCCTCGATGGCGTGCCCCCGCTCCACCGGCGGCCGGCCTTCGAGGCGACCGCCGGACGCCACCCGCAGTTGCGCCTTGACCAGGTCGAACCCGGTGGTTGCCTCGGTGATCGGGTGCTCGACCTGGAGCCGGGTGTTGACCTCGAGGAAGGCGAACAGCCGGTCGCCGGGGTGGTAGAGGAACTCGACGGTCGCCGCGCCGCGGTAGCCGACCGCGACGGCCAGCCGTTCGGCGGACGCCTTGAGTTCGGCGGTCTGCTCCGGGCCGAGCACCGGCGACGACGACTCCTCGATGACCTTCTGGTTGCGCCGCTGTACGGAGCAGTCACGGACGCCGAGCGCCCACGCGGTGCCCTGGCCGTCGGCGATGACCTGGACCTCGACGTGCCGGGCGCCGGTGACCAGCCGTTCCAGGAACACCACGCCGCTGCCGAACGCGCGGGCGGCCTCCTGGCTGGTGCGCTCGTAGGCGTCGGCGAGTTCGGCCGCGTTGTTGATCACGCGGATGCCGCGCCCGCCGCCGCCCGCGGTCGCCTTCAGCATCAGCGGGTAGCCGATGTCGGCCGCCGCCGCCAGGGCGGCCTCGACGCTCTCGACCGCGCCGCGGCTCCAGGGGGCGACCGGTACGCCGACCTCCTCGGCGATCAGCTTCGCGCCGATCTTGTCGCCGAGCTTGCGCATGGCGTCCGGGCTCGGCCCGACGAAGGTGACCCCGACCCGCTCGCACAGCTCGGCGAACGCCGGGTCCTCCGCGACGAAGCCCCAGCCGACCCAGGCGGCGTCGGCGCCGGTCTCGACCAGGGCGCGCTCCAGGACCTTCAGGTCGAGGTACGGGCGCGCGGACGCGGGGCCGAGGTCGTAGGCGATGTCGGCCTCGCGTACGAAGGTGGCGGTGCGGTCGACGTCGGTGTGCAGGGCCACTGTCTCGATCCGGGTCCCGGTCTCCGCGGCCAGCTCGCGGACGGCGTGGATGAGGCGCATCGCGGCCTCACCACGGTTGACGATGGCGACGCGGTTGAACACCCGAGCGAGCCCTTCTGTAGACCGACGATGTGCGTGCCGCGACACTGCGGCCCCCGGCAGTGTTTCACCCTTCCGTCTACGAGCTGGCAGCGCCATGTCGCAAACACTGCACACTTCTCAGCTTCCGTTGTAGGAAACATCCAAAGGCCGGCACGTGGCCACCCGATCGCTGGACGGGGCGGCGACGCGGAGTCACCCGCCCGGGCGCCGGCTCCGCGCCGGGTAGGCCCGGCGGAGCCGGTCGAGCATGCGGGCGACGATCCGCCGTACGTCGTGTTCGTCGAGCGGGCGGGTGGCGTAGGCGTCGGTCAGCGCGAGACCGTTGAGCATCGCGGTGACCGTGGTGGTCTCCAGCCGGATGTCCTCGTCGGACGCGTCGGTGCCGGCCAGGGCGGCGCGCACGAGTTCACCGATGATCTGTTCACCCGCGGCCTGCGTCCGGGAGATCTCGGCCCGCAGGTGCGGCACCGTGCGGGCGCGCATGAGGTATTCCAGGTAGGCGACGTTCTCCCGGTGCGGGACCCGGCGGAATGCCACGGGTCTGCTGACGTACGAGGGCTGGGGCCACGGCGTCTACGACCGGAGCGACTGCACCCGCGACGCCACCGACGCGTACCTGATCGACCTGACCGTGCCCCGCGACGGAACCCGCTGCGCCGCCGTCGAACCGGTCGTCGCCCCGATGTCCGCGCGGTGAGCCGGCCGGCGCCGGACCCGACCGTGGTCGGGTCCGGCGCCGGGAAAGGTCAGGAGACGTACGTCCGCCCGCCCAGTTCCCGCCAGCCGAGCACGCCGTACCAGATCATGACCGGAAGGTGCAGGACGTAGCCGACCTGCTCCAGCATCGGCGATGGGCCGGCCGTTCCGGTGGTCCACGGCAGGACGACCGCGGCGAGACCCGACAGCGCGGCGACCGCGCCGGCACGGCGGAGTCCGGCGGGCAACGTGGTGAAGAACGTGGCGGACGCGACGGCGGCGACCCAGAGCAGCCCGGCCAGGTTGACCATCCACTTGGCGACGAGCATCACCGCCCTGGCCACGGTGATCGCCGCCGGGTCGCCGGGGTCGGCGGCGAGCTGGGTCAACGCCAGGTTTCCGGCGTCGTGCAGCAGTCCCGCCAGCCCTGCGGCGGCCAGCAGCCCGGCGGGCAGCAGCGCGAGGTGCGGGCCGGTCACCCGCGTGCGGGCGGCCATCAGGAGGCCGGCCCCGGTCAGCGCGAGCCAGCCGATCACGTCGAGGCCCAACTCGAGCAGGTGCAGCCCGGGACGGGCGTTCACCGCGGCGAGCGTGGCGGCCGGGTCGGCCGGATTCAGGGTCAGTCCGGATGGCACGACGATGACGGCGGCGGCGACCATGGTGGTCAACGAGGTCAACAGCAGGAGACCGGTCAGTCGTACGGCCGGTGCACTGTGGTGGGTGGACGTCATGGCCGCCGACGCTAGAACCCTGACGTAGGGCGAAGGTCAAGCCGCGAGGAGGACGACGTGTGGCGCATCGGGCAGTTGGCGACCATGACGGGGGTTTCCGACCGCACCCTGCGTCACTACGACAGCATCGGATTGCTGGTGCCGGCGGCCGTGGACCGGGCCACGGGTTACCGGTGGTACGGCGTGCCGGAGCTGGCCCGACTGGAGCGCATCCGCGGACTGCGCCGCCTCGGCCTGTCGCTGCGCCAGATCACCGACCTGCTGGACGCGCCCGACGACCAGCTCCGGCAGGCGCTGACCGAGACGGTGGACGCCCTGCGGAGGGACATCGCCAGCCTGACCGAGACCATGGCCGCCGCCGAGGACCGGCTCGCCGCCGACACCCCGATCCTGCCCCGGCGGTCCCGGGTGGCCGCGCGCCGCCTGAACGTCCGCCGTCTGCGGGTCGGCCACCCGGCCGAGCTGGCCACGCTCTGCCCCACCCCCTCGACGGTCCTGCTGACCTGGCTGACCGGGCATCCGGCCGGTGGCTTCGCCGCGGCCGTGGCAACCGGTCGCGGGGGTGAGAGTCTCACCCTGCCCGGTCGGGACGTGGTACGCGTCGTCGTGCCACCCGGGCACGGCGTGGTCCGCGCCGGGCAGGACCTCTTCGACTGGCTGCACCGCAACCGTCTGGCGGTCACCGGCCCCACGCTGGAGGAACGGCTGGTCGACGCCGACGGCGCCAGCGCCACCGTCCTGGAGGTGCCGGTGCGGCCCGTGGCCGAACCCGCCATCGACGCATGACGGAGCGACCGGTTACCGACTTGTTGGGCCGGGTCGGGTCCACTAGCATTCCGCGCATGATCATTCAGTTCATGCGCCTGCGTTCCGCCTGAGGCGGCGCGCCGTGCCGGTCGTCCATCGACCGGCTTTCGGCCGACCCGGCTGAGCCCCCGCGCGAAGCGGGAGGCCCGGGTCGGTCCACGTCGTGTCGCCGCCGGACGGCATCTTTCCTCCGACTCGACAGGACTCCTTCACATGCGTAAAACAGCTCATGTCGCCATGGTCGGCAGCACCACGCCCAGCCACGTCTACCCGTCCCTGGGCCTGATCCGGGAACTGGTCGACCGCGGGCACCGGGTCACGTACGCGGTCGGCGAGCCACTCACCGGCCTGGTCACGCCGACCGGGGCGGAGCCGGTCGCCCACCCGTCGATCCTGCCGCAGGGCGACACCGCCTGGCCGGAAGACCCCGGTACGGCGATGCGGGTCTTCCTCGACGAGGGCATCGCCGTGCTACCGCGCCTGACCGCCCGCTACGACACCGACCGTCCGGACCTCGTGCTCTACGACATCGGCGGGCTGCCCGGACCGCTGCTGGGCGCCCGCTACGACGTACCGGCGGTGCAACTGTCGCCCGCGATGGTCGCCTGGGACGGCTACGAGGAGGACATGGCGGAGTTCATCACCGCCCTGGCCGCCTCGGAGTCCGGACGGAACTACTACGCCACCTTCGACAGGTGGCTGGCCGACAACGGCATCCACGAGGACGCGCGGACGTTCCTGAACCAACCGGCCCACGTGCTGGCGCTCATCCCACGGGTGATGCAGCCGAACGCCGACCGGGTGCCGGAGCACCGGGTACGGTTCGTCGGCCCGTGCCTCGACCCGGCCCGGCTCGCCGAACCGGGCTGGGCGCCGCCGGACAGCGGGCGCCGGGTCCTGCTGGTCTCCTTCGGCACGGCGTACAACGACCAGTTGCCGGTCTACCGGGCCTGCCTGGACGGGTTCGCCGACTCGCCGTGGCACGTGGTCATGGCCATCGGCGACAAGGTCGACCCGGCCGACCTGGGGCCGCTGCCGGACAACGTCGAGGCGCACCGCCGCGTACCGCAGCTGGCGGTCCTGGCCCACGCGTCGGCCTTCGTCACCCACGCCGGCATGGGCGGCTGCACCGAGGCGCTCTGGTTCGGCGTACCCACGGTCGCGATCCCGCAGGCGGTGGACCAGTTCGCCAACGCCGACCGGCTGGTCGAGGCCGGGGTCGGCCGGCGGCTGCCGGCCGAGGAGGTCACCGCGCGGACGCTGCGCGCGGCGGTCGACGCGGTCGCCGACGACCCGCGGCTGCGGCACCGCCTGGCCGAGGTCCGGGCCGAGGTACGGGCGAACGGCGGCCTGCGGCACGCGGCGGACGCGGTGGAGGCGTTCCTTCCCGGGCGCTGAGCACGGTGCGGGGCCGCCGGTAGGTGGCGGGAGGTCCGGCGGCGCCGTGGGCGCCGCCGGCACCGCCGACCAGAGCCGCTACCGGTGGCCCGCTGCCAGATCAACGACACCCGACCACAATACATCGAACACCCTCTATGCTCGCCGTTACCTCGACCGCGCGACCACGCGTGTCGGCGCACGAACGGAGAGATGGCCATGGCCGCTGATCGCACCCTGCCCACGCTCCACTTCCACCGGCTGCGGGCGGTGCTCCTCGCCCTCGGTCTCGTACTCGGCCTCGCCGCACCCACGCTGGTGGTGACTCCCGCGTCGGCCCAACCGACCACGCAGGCCCGCGACCCCCTGTGCTGGGCCGACGGATTCAGCGAGCCGCCGGGCATCGGCCGGCCGCTCGCCCTGACCTGGTCACGCATCGGCAACCGGTCCAACGGCGGCTACACCTACCGCTACTGGATGGTGCAGGAGGTGAGCGCCACGTCGAACCTCTACTACCAGCGGAGCCTGGTGGCCAGGTGCTCCGGCGACTCGCTGATCTCCACCACGACGATCACCGCGACCAGCGGGACCGGCACCCAGGCATGCACCAGTCCCGGTGACATCCACCTACCGGTGGGGAGCACCGAGCGGTTCGTCGGCCAGCGCGTCGCGTACGTGCGATCGTCCCTCGTCTTCACGTACACGTTCCGGTACTGGCACCGGGAGGCGCTGTCGATCGCCACCCTCCAGTGGTTCTACCAGTCCAGCGGTGTCGTCATGTGCTGACCCACGCGGCGGGACGAACCGCCACACCGGCGAGCGCGAACGCCGCTAGTGTCGCGGCATGACGGAATTCATCGGCGATGATCTCAGGGGTTCGCGGTTCGAGCGGGTGAACCTCAGCGGCGCGCGGATCCTCGCCAGTGACCTGAGCGGTGCGAGCCTGCGCGGCGTGGCGATGACCGGCGTGGTGATGCGCGGCGTCGAACTGGTCGACGTCGACATCTACGGCGAGATCGCGAACCTGACGGTCAACGGCGTCGACGTCGGGCCGCTGATCGACGCCGAACTGGACCGGCGGTACCCGGACCGGGCCAAGATGCGCCCGACCACGGCCGCCGGCTTCCGGCAGGCGTGGGACACCGTCGAGCGGCTCTGGGCCGGCACCGTCGCACGGGCCCGACGTCTCGACCCCGACCTGTTGCACGAGTCCGTCGACGGCGAGTGGTCCTTCGTCGAAACCCTGCGCCACCTCGTGTTCGCCACCGACGCGTGGGTCAGGAGGGCCATTCTCGGCGACCCGGCCCCGTGGGATCCGCTGGGCCTGCCCTGGGACGAGATGCCGGACACGGCGGGAATCCCCAGGGACCGGGCCGCACGCCCCTCGCCGGACAGCGTCCTCGAACTGCGCCGCGACCGGATGTCCACCGTCCGCGAGGTCGTCGACGGCCTCACCGACGAAACGCTCGACGGCCACACCCGGCCGGTGGTGGCACCGGGGTGGCCGCCGCCGGACAGTTTTCCGGTGCGGGAATGCCTGCTGATCGTCCTCAACGAGGAATGGGAACACCGGCTCTACGCCGAACGGGACCTCGCCGCGCTCGAGGCGCGCGACTCATAACGCTTCGTCGCGGTGGAGTTCCCCGGTGCCGCCCCCGACGACGCGACGGAACCGGAGAGCGAGGACAAGCGCGAGTGCGACCAGGGCGACGCTGGCCCACACCGGTCCCGACCGGCCGGCACCGGCGGTGAGCGTCGCCGCCGCGATCGCGGGCCCGGCGGCGGCTCCCACGTTGAGGGCGGCGGTGGCATAGGAGCCGGCCATCGTCGGGGCGCCGGTGGCCTCGTAGAGCACCCGGGTGATCAGGGTGCTGCCGACCGCGAACGACAGCGCCCCCTGGGTGAACGCGAGGCCGAGCAGGGCCACCGGTACGTCGGCGGTGAGGCCGAGTGTGATCCAGCCACCGAGCAGGAGTGGGCCGCCGACGGCGACCACGACACCGGGGTGCCGGTCGGCGAACCGGCCGGCGACCGTGACACCGGCGAAGCAGCCCAGACCGAACAGGGCCAGCACGGTCGAGATCCACAGTGGCCCCAGCCCGGCGACGTCGGTGACGACCGGGGCCAGGAAGGCGAAGGTGGCGAAGGTGGCGGCGTTGACCAGCGCACCGAGCAGCAGGACCACGACCAGTCGTGGTCGCCGCAGCCGCGTCAGTTCGTGTCGCAGGAACGGGCCGCCCGGGTCGCCGGTGCGGCCGGGGCCGGCGGGGATGCCCCGCACCACCGCGAGCGCGGCGGGCAGCCCCAGCAACGCGACGGCCCAGAACGTCGCCCGCCAGCCGTGGAGGGCACCCAGCAGTGCCCCGCCCGGTACGCCGACGACGGTGGCGACGGTCGTACCGGCGAGCAGGACCGACAGGGCGCGTCCCTTGCGGTCGGCGGGAACGAGGTCGGCGGCGGCGGTGAGCCCGACCGCGAGAAAGCCGGCGTTCGCGAACGCCGCCACGACGCGGGTGACGAACAGGACCGGGAAGCTGTCGGTGAGCGCGCCGACGACGTGCGCGGCGAGGAACACGCCCAGGAATCCCAGGAGACTGATCCGGCGCGGCCACGTACGGGCCAGGGCGGCCATGAGCGGCGCGCCGACGATCATGCCGACGGCGAAGGCCGATGTCAGCAGTCCCGCGGTCGCGACGGATACGCCGAGGTCGGTGGCGATGTCCGGCACCAGGCCGGCGAGCATGAACTCCGAGGTGCCCATGGCGAACACGGCCACGGCAAGCAGGTAGAGCGGCAGAGGCATCGAGTACTCCGAGGTGACGAGAGATGGTGGGACGTCATCTCGGTCACCGCGTGGGCAGGGCCCGGCCCCGAACGCCACCCGCCGGTGCGGTCCGCGCCGGCGGGTCGAGGTTTCGGTGGTTCAGGGGGCTGACGGGTGACCGAAAGCCCCCACCCTGGATGCCTCAGGACTCGACATGCGGCCCATGTTACGTCACCGGTGCGCCCGGGCGGTCCGGCGTCGGGCCGTGGCCATCGCAGAGGTACGGCCGGTCATGGGCGCGGCTGTGCCGGCATGTCCGGGATCGACATGCCGGCACAGTTCACGCACCCGCGGTCAGTGGTTGGCGAGGCGGTGGGTGGACCAGCCATGGCCGATCTGGGCCGGTGCGGCGAAGGTGCCGTCACCGTCCCCGGTCCACCGGATCAGGGTGTTGTCGCTCGCCTTGACGCCGACGATGTCGGC
>NZ_JBFAKM010000055.1:0-11940 GCF_040655695.1 Polymorphospora sp. NPDC050346
GGGGTCCTGGGGGGGGGGGGGCCGGGGGACCACCCCCGCCGCGGCGGGGCCCCGCCCCCCCCCCCCGCCGCGGCCCCCCCGGGCGGCGGGGCCGGCCAACTCAGTCTTCCTCTTCGGAGTGGCGGCCGGTGCGCCAGCGTTCGTTGGCTTGCCTGCCACCGCGGTCGTCGCCGATGAGGCGTTCGTCGGGCTCGCTGGGTTCGAAGTGTTCGCGGCGTACCTCGTCGGGGTCGGGGACGTTGACGGGGCGGGCGCCGGAGTGCGGGTCGGGGTGCCAGTCGCGGGCGGCGTGGGCGCCGTGGGCGCCTTCGGCGCTGGGTGCGATGTCGGCGGGGGTGGGCCGGGCGTGGTGGAGTTCTTCGGTGATGTCCTGCGGCGGTTTGGTGGACCGCTGTGGGAGGTCGCGGCCGAGGTCGGCGACGAGTGGGCCGTACTTGGCGTCGAAGGCGGGGCGTTCGGAGCGGATGCGGGGCATCTTGTCGAAGTTGCGCAGCGGCGGCGGGCAGGTGGTCGCCCATTCCAGCGAGTTGCCGAATCCCCACGGGTCGTAGACGTCGACGGCGCGGCCGAACCGGTACGACTTCCAGACGTTCCAGATGAAGAAGAGGGTGGAGACGCCGAGGACGAAGGAGCCGATGGTGGAGATGGCGTGCCAGGTGGTGAAGCCGTCGGTGGGCAGGTAGTCGGCGTATCGGCGGGGCATGCCGGCGGCGCCGAGCCAGTGCTGGATGAGGAAGGTGATGTGGAAGCCGACGAACATGGTCCAGAAGTGGATTTTCCCGAGTCGCTCGTCGAGCATGCGTCCGGTCATCTTGGGGAACCAGAAGTAGATGCCGCCGAACGCGGCGAAGACGATGGTGCCGAAGAGCACGTAGTGGAAGTGCGCGACGACGAAGTAGCTGTCCTGTACGTGGAAGTCGATCGGCGGGCTGGCCAGCAGCACTCCGGACAGGCCGCCGAGCAGGAAGGTGACCAGGAAGCCGGCGGCGAACAGCATCGGTGTCTCGAAGGTCAGTTGGCCCTTCCACATGGTGCCGATCCAGTTGAAGAACTTGATTCCGGTGGGTACGGCGATGATGAAGGTGGCGCCGGCGAAGAACGGTAGGAGGACCACTCCGGTGGTGAACATGTGGTGCGCCCACACGATCATGGAGTAGGCGAAGATGGCGATGATCGCCGCGACCATGCCCTTGTAGCCGAACAGCGGCTTGCGGGCGAACACCGGGATGATCTCGCTGATGATGCCGAAGAACGGCAGCGCGACGATGTAGACCTCGGGGTGGCCGAAGAACCAGAACAGGTGCTGGTAGAGCACCGGGCCGGCGTGCGACGGGTCGTACACGTGGGCGCCGAGTTGGCGGTCGGCGAACAGGGCGAGCAGGGTCGCGGCCAGCAGCGGGAAGACCACGATCGCCATGAGCGCGGTGATCAGGATGCTCCAGGTGAACAGCGGCATCCGGAACAGCGTCATGCCGGGGGCGCGCAGGATGACGATGGTGGTGATGAGGTTGACCGAGCCGAGGATGGTGCCGAGGCCGGAGAGGACCAGCCCGATGATCCACATTCCGGCGCCGACGCCCGGGGTGTTGGCGGCGTCGCTGAGCGGCGGATAGGCGGTCCAGCCGAAGTCCGGTGTGCCGCCGGGAGTGACCAGGCCACCGAGGACGAGCAGCCCGCCGAGCAGGTAGAGCCAGTACGCCAGCGCGTTGAGCCGGGGGAACGCCACGTCCGGGGCACCCACCTGCAGCGGTACGACGTAGTTGCCGAACCCGAACACCAGCGGGGTGGCGAACAGGAACATCATGATCGTGCCGTGCATGGTGAACATCTGGTTGTACTGCTCGGGGGAGAGGAACTGCATCCCGGGCTGGCCGAGTTCGGCGCGCATCAGCAGCGCCATGATGCCGGCGATCAGGAAGAACCCGAACGACGTGATCAGGTAGAGCAGCCCGATCTGCTTGGCGTCGGTGGTGCCGAGCAGTCTGGTCAGCGCGGAGCCGCGCGGGCTGCGCCGTACCGGACCGGGGTAGCCGGTGATGCGACCCGGCGCCACGATGATCGGTGTCCGGCCGCGCTCTTCGGTCGGCGTCCCCTGCCTGGCCATTCGCCTTCACCCCGTCCACGACCGTGCGAAAAGTCGGCCGTGCCTACCCCTTGGCGGGGCGTTGAAACATCCGGGGTGGAAAAAGGTCAGGCGGGGGCTATCCGGGCTCCCAGGCCGTCGCCGTCGGGTGGCAGGCCGAGCAGTTCGGCGACGCCGGTGATCCGCAGTACCCGGTCGACGACGGGTTGCGGGTCGCGTACGGCGAGGGCGGCGCCCCGGGCCAGGGCGGTCGCACGGCCGTCGAGCAGCACGCGTACGCCGCTCGAGTCGAGGAACGGCACCTCGGCGAGGTCGACGGTGACCTCGGTGACGCCGGCCCGGGACAGCGCGGTGGTCAGTTCCTGACCGAGCCGCTCCTCGGTCTCGAGGTCGACGTAGCCGCGCACCCGGACGACCACCCTGCCGTCGCCGGCGGACTCGGTCCGTACGTCGAGCGCCATACCACCCCCACCTCCGCTGCCACCACTGCGGCGACAACCGTACCCATTGGCCTCAAAGGCCATGCCAGCAGGCGACCGCCGCCTCCCGGCGGAGCGGGAGGCGGCGGGGTCGTCCGGGCCGGCGCGGCCGGTAGCGGTCAGCGGCGGGCCGGTGGCCGCTGCCCGGCGCCGCGGCTCGAGATCAGGCCCAGGGCGATCAGCCCGACGCCGAGGCCGAGGTGCAGCCAGTTGTCGGCGGTGTTCAGCGGGATGAAGTTCGCCGGGCTGTCGTAGCTGACGGCGAGCCCGTAGAGCCACAGGATCAGGTAGATCGCACCACCGCCGATCAGGAACGTGCGGGCGGCGGCGGCCGTACGCGACATCGCCAGCCCGGCGACGCCGAAGGCCAGGTGCACGATGTTGTGCAGCACCGAGGTCTGGAAGATGCCCAGCAGCTTCGCCTCGGAGTGGTGCCCGGCGAACTGCAGGGCGTAGTAGTCCGTGGTGATGCCCGGTATGAACCCGAGGATCCCGATAATCAGGAAGATTGTGCCGGCCGTGGCCGCGAACGTACGGGCCAACGGTCGTCCCGTCGTGCTGCGGGCCATCGTGGCCCGGGCAGTCGGGGCACCGCTTCTGCTCACCATGTCGCTTCACCTCCATCGACGTGATCCGGTCACGCGTTCCCGTCCGCCCCGGTCACAAACGAGCGTCCGGCCGCGATCGCGGACGCGGCGCCGGACGGATCCGGCGGATCGGGGCGGGGTGGCGGGAAGGCGGCACGGGGAACGGGGCGGCGCCGGGAGGCGGATAACGTATCGGCATGACCGAGCGGAGCGGGGCGGGTGTGTGACCGAGCGGGGCGGGGCCACGAAGGGGCTCAGGGTGCGTCGGACGGCCGGCGGGCGCAGTGCCGGCGGCGGCCGGCGGGTCGGGCTGTCGGCCCTGTTGCCGTACCTGCGTGACCACCGCGGCACCCTCGCGGTCGTCGCCGTGCTCTCCCTGGTCGGCGCCGGGGCGTCGCTGGCCCAGCCGCTGCTGACCCGGGCCGTGCTCGACGGCATCGGTGCCGCCCGGCCGGTCGCCGGCGTCGTCGCCCTGCTCGTCGTCCTGTTGGTGGTCGGCGCCGCCCTGTCCGGGCTGCGCGACTACCTGCTGCAACGCACCGCCGAAGGGGTCGTCCTGCACACCCGGCGACGGCTCGCCGGCCACCTGCTCCGGCTGCCGATCACCGAGTACGACCAGCGCCGCACCGGCGACCTGCTCTCCCGGGTCGGCGCCGACACGACCCTGCTGCGCGCGGTCGTGACCTCGGGCATGTTCGAGCTGGTCACCGGCTCGATCATGGTGGTCGGCGCGACCGTCGCGATGCTGCTGCTCGACCCGCTGCTCTTCGGGGTCACCGCGGTCGGGGTGGCCGCCGGGCTGACCATCGGCCTCGTCTTCGCCCGCCGGATCCGTGGCCTGTCCCGCGACGCACAGGCCCGGATCGGCGAGATGACCTCCACGATCGAGCGCGCGATCACCGCCGCCCGCACCATCCGCGCCTCCCGCGCCGAGGACCGGGAGACCGCCGGGGTCACCGGCAGCGCCACCGAGGCGTACGACGCGGGCCTGCGGGTGGCCCGGTTGCAGGCCCTGGTCGGCCCGGCCAGCACCACCGCCATCCAGGGCTCGTTCCTGCTCGTGCTCGGCGTCGGCGGCGCCCGGGTCGCCAACGGCGCGATCAGCGTCGGCGACCTGGTCGCGTTCATCATGTTCCTGTTCTTCCTGGTCCTGCCGCTCGGGCAGGCCCTGCGCGCCTACACGCAGTTGCAGAGCGGCCTCGGCGCGCTGGAGCGCATCGAGGAGATGTTCGAGCTGCCGGTCGAGGGCGCGACCGACCGGCCCGGCGCCGTCCCGACCGGCACCGCCGCCGCGCCGGCCGGGGCGGCCCTCGAGTTCGACCGGGTCGGATTCGGGTACGCCGGCGGGCCGCCGATCCTGCACGACGTCAGCTTCGCCGTGGCCCCCGGCACCCGTACCGCGCTCGTCGGCCCCTCCGGCGCCGGCAAGTCGACGCTGCTCAGCCTCGTCGAGCGGTTCTACGAGGTGGACAGCGGCACCGTACGGCTGGCCGGGCGCGACATCCGGGACCTGCCCCGCGCCGCGCTGCGCGCCCAACTCGGCTACGTCGAGCAGGAGGCGCCGGTGCTCGCCGGCACGCTGCGCGAGAACCTGCGGCTGACCGCGCCCGAGGCGACCGACGCCCAGATGTACGCCGTACTCGACGAGGTCAACCTGCGTGGTATCGCCGACCGCGCCCCGGAAGGGCTCGACGTCCAGGTCGGCGAGGGCGGCGTGCTGCTGTCCGGCGGCGAGCGGCAACGGCTGGCCATCGCCCGTACCCTGCTCGCCGGCCCGCCGATCCTGCTGCTCGACGAGCCGACCAGCAACCTCGACGCGCGCAACGAGGCGGCGCTGCGCCGGGCGATCGACGCGGTGGCCGTACGGCGGACGCTCCTGATCGTCGCCCACCGGCTGTCGACCGTGGTCGACGCCGACCAGATCGTGGTGCTCGACCACGGCCGGGTCGTCGCCGCCGGCACCCACCGCGAACTGACCGAATCCAGCGACCTCTACCGCGAACTGGCCACCCACCAACTCCTCGTTCCCTGATCCACGCCGATCCGGCGGAGGTGGGGACTGGAAGCCGGCGAAGTTTCGCGTACCGTTTCCGCTCATGGGTGTGTCGCAACGGTTGAAGAACAGGGTCCGGCGTTTCCTCCAGCGCCCGGGGACCACGGTCGATCTGGCCCCGCTGGAGAAGCTCCTGCCGGCGATCGAGAAGCGCGAGGACGAGCTGGCCGCGCTCGACGACGCCGAGCTGACCGAGGCGGCCGGCAAGGCCGAGAGCTTCACCGACATCTGCGCGGTCGGGCGTGAGGCCGCCAAACGCGGCCTCGACCAGCGGCCGTACGACGTCCAGCTCCTCGGCGCGATGTCGCTGCTCGCCGGCAAGGTCGCCGAGATGGCCACCGGTGAGGGCAAGACGCTGACCGCCACCATCGCCGCGTACGGCCACGTCCGGCGCGGCAACGGCCCGGTGCACGTGCTGACCGTCAACGACTACCTGGCCCGCCGCGACGCGCAGTGGATGGAGCCGGTCTACACCCTGCTCGGCCTGTCCGTCGGCTGGGTCACCGAGGCGTCCACGCCGGAGGAGCGCAAGGAGGCGTACGCCAGGGACGTCACCTACGTGTCGGTCAGCGAGGCCGGCTTCGACTTCCTGCGCGACCAGCTCGTCACCGACATCGAGGACAAGGTCCGGCCGCCGCTGGCGACCGCGATCGTCGACGAGGCCGACTCGATCCTGATCGACGAGGCCCGGGTGCCGATGGTGCTCGCCGGTTCGGTCCCCGGCGAGCAGGACCCGGTGCACTCGGCCGCCGAGCTGGTCAAGGGGCTGCGCTCCGGCAAGCACTTCGAGGTGGCCGAGGACGGCCGCAGCGTGGCCTTCACCAGTGACGGCCTGGCGACCGTCGAGGCCAAGCTCGGCGACATCAACCTCTACGCCGACGAGAACGTCGCCCAGTTGTCGGCGGTCAACGTCGCCCTGCACGCCCACGCGCTGCTGCACCGCGACGTCGACTACATCGTCCGCAACGGCGGCGTCGAACTCGTCGACGAGATGCGCGGCCGGGTCGCCCAGCGGCGCCGCTGGCCGGACGGCCTCCAGGCCGCCGTCGAGGCCAAGGAGGGCCTGAACGCCACCGCCGAGGGCGAGGTGCTCGGCACCATCACCGTCCAGGGCTACATCGCGCTCTACCCGACGGTCTGCGGCATGACCGCGACCGCCGTCCTCGTCGGCGACCAGCTCCGCGAGTTCTTCAAGCTCGAGGTCGCGGTCATCCCGCCGAACACCCCGTGCATCCGCGTCGACGAGTCGGACCGCATCTACGCCACCCGGGCGGAGAAGGACGAGGCGCTGATCGACGAGATCGCCCGCTGCCACCAGGAGGGGCGGCCGGTGCTGGTCGGCACCCTCGACGTCAAGGAGTCCGAGGCGCTGGCGAAGGGCCTCGCCGCCGCCGGTGTGCAGTGCGTCGTCCTCAACGCCAAGAACGACGACGAGGAGGCGGCGATCATCGCCGAGGCCGGCGCGTACGGCGCGGTCACCGTCTCCACCCAGATGGCCGGCCGCGGTGTCGACATCCGGCTCGGTGGCAGCGACCAGTCCGACCAGGAGCGGGTCGCCGAACTCGGCGGCCTCTACGTGATGGGCAGCGGCCGGCACGACAGCCGCCGCGTCGACGACCAGTTGCGTGGCCGGGCCGGCCGGCAGGGCGACCCGGGCGCCTCGGTCTTCTTCGTCAGCCTCGAGGACGACCTCGTCGTACGGCACGCCCCGGACGCCGTACCGGCCTCGCCGCGGATGAACGCCGACGGCCTGGTCACCGACGACCAGGTCGACTTCGCCGTCGAGCACGCCCAGCGCATCGCCGAGGGCGTCAACCACGAGATCCACCGCAACACCTGGCGCTACAGCGTCGTGATCGAGCAGCAGCGCAAGGCCCTCGCGGAGCGGCGCGAGCGGCTGCTCACCAGCGAGGTCGCCGCGCTGATGCTGCTCGACCGCTGCCCGGAGAAGGCCGATGACCTCGACGAGGACATCCTGTCCCGGGCCGCCCGGTCGATCGCGCTCTACCACCTCGACCGGCTGTGGGCCGAGCACCTCGCCGAGCTGTCCGAGGTGCGCGAGGGCGTACACCTGCGGGCGCTCGGCCGCCTCGACCCGCTCGACGAGTTCCACCGGGCCGCGGTGCCCGCGTTCAACGCGCTGATGCCGGCGATCGAGGAACGCACCGTGGAGACGTTCGAGGAGACCGAGTTCGGCGACGACTGGGAGCCCGACGAGTCCGAGCTGACCCGCCCGAGCGCCACCTGGACCTACCTGGTCCACGACAACCCGTTCGGGTCCGAACTCGACCGGCTCATCGCCGCGGTCGGCCGCCGGCTCACCTCCGGCGGTCGCTGACCTCACGACGTACGCCGGGCCGCTTCCGTCATCTCGGGAGGGGCCCGGCGTCGGCCGTCCTCCGGTCGGGTGATGCCCGAATACACGCTCCAGGCATGTCTGTCCCGTGCGGGGTGGTTTCTGCCACCCTGGCAGGGGTACCGATGGCAACGGCACTGTTGACGGACCTGGGGGAGTGGTCACGGTGAATAGTCGTCTGAAGGTGTCGGGCCATCCGATCCAGCCGATGCTGGTGACGTTCCCGCTTGGCCTGTTCGTGTGCGCGACCCTGTTCGACATCGCCGATGTCGGCGGCGGGCCGGCGTTCCTGGGCGAGGTCAGCTACTGGATCACCGTGGCCGGGCTGGTCGCCGCGGCGCTCACCGCCGTCGCCGGCATGATCGACCTGTGGGACGTGCCGGCCGGCCCGACCCGTCGTACGGTCGTCACGTTCAACCTCGTCAACGCCGGCATGGCCGCGCTGTTCGTGCTGGTGTGCCTGATGCGGGCCGGCACCGCCGACCGGGGCGCCAACGGCGGGCTCGTCGCCGTCGAACTGCTCGCCCTCGCGGTCGGCGCGTTCGGCGTCCGGCTGGGTGCCATCCTGGTGCGCCGGTTCGACGAGGCGGCCGACGACGCCACCACCTTCGACGCGCTGCGGCCGACCGCCGAGATCGGCCGGGGCACGATCTACCGCGCCACCGCCCGTTGACCGGCCCGGGCCAGGCTCGCGGCCGCGCCGTCCGGTGGCCCGGGTTCGGCCGGTGGCGTGGTCCGGCCCGGTGTCAGGCGGCGTCTCCGGGACGGGGCCAGTCGGCCAGCTTGGCCCGCAGCTCGGCGATCGCGGGCGGGGTGAGCCCGTAGCGGCCGAAGAGCCGGTCGTCCATCGCGTCCAGGTGGGCGCCGACCCGGACGACGTCCTCGGGATCCAGCGCCGGATCGGCGCGGTGCCCCAACGCCAGCAGTTCGCCCAGGTCGTAGCGTTGCAGCGCCGCGGCCGCGTCGATGTAGTCGCGCACCTCGCGCCGGTTGACCAGTGCCGCGATCTTGCCGGCCACCAGGTCGTCGATGTGCATGACCGGCCCGAGGTCCATCACCACCGGCGCCCGGTGCCGGTCGAGGCGGCCCAGCGTCAGCCGCAGCTCCCGACCCTCCCGGCCGACGACCAGGTCGGCGAGGTCGTGGTCGAAGCCGTGGAACAGATCGCCCAGCTCGCTGTCCGGCTCCTCGGCCCGTACGTCGAAACCGGCCGCCTCGAGCGCCGCCCGCACCTCGTCACGGGCCGCGCCGACCGGCGCGTCGATGTCGCTGAACAGGTCGATGTCCTCGGTCGGACGGTGCACGACGCCGTGCAGCACCAGCGCGAGACCGCCACCGAGGGCGAAGCCGTGCCGGCGGGCGACCCCCAGGGCGATACGGGCGACGTCGGCGAAGATCGGGTCCAGGGATGGTGCGGCGGTCACGTCGCGCGGCGCAACTGGGCGTGCCGGCCCTCCCAGGCCCGGCGGACCCCGCGGGGCAGGTTGAGGGTCGGCCACAGCCGCACGAGGGTGTTGCCGTCGAGCCAGCGGCGCAGCTCGTCACCGCGGATCGCCTCGCGCAGCACGTTCTCGTACATCCAGCGCAGCTCGACGGGATCGTCGAGGTCGAAGGTGCGGTCCGGCGCCCAGAACAGCCGGACGGGCAGCTCCACGGTGCCGCGGACCGGACCGCGCAACTCGGCGAGGTCGCCGATGACGCGCGCGGCGCGACCGGGCCGGGCCGGATGGAGCACGGCCCCCGGCGGCTGACCCGTCACGGCACCCATGCGTCACAGCGTAGGTCCTGCTCGACCGCCCGCACCACCTCGTCGCGCCGATCAAGGTGAAATTGCGCGACAAACTACCTCAAATCCGGCCCACCTTCTCCATGATCGCGCACCGGGGAGACGGGCCGGGGAATGGGGGTCAGGCTGGTAGGAGGGCGCGCATTCGGGTGATCTCGGCGGCCTGCTCGGCGGCTACGTCGTTGGCGAGCTTCTCCACCTCGACGTCGATGCCGGCCCGCAGGACGTCGGTGGCCATCCGGATCGCACCCTCGTGATGGCTGATCATCATCGCGACGAACTTCCGGTCGAAGTCCGCACCCCGGGCGGCGGCGAGGTCCCGCATCGCCTCGGGGGTCTGCATACCGGCCATGCCCTCGCTCTGGTGACCGTGCCCCGCCGCGTCGGCGTCGATGCCGCGCGCCTCCAGCCAGGCCCGCATCACCAGGATCTCCGGGGCCTGGCTGGACCGGATGCGGTCCGCGATGGCGACCAGGCCCGGGTTCTCGGCCCGGTCGGCGGCGAGCGTCGCCATCTGGAGTGCCTGGGTGTGGTGCGGGATCATCATCCGCAGGAACCAGGTGTCCATGGTGTTGTAGGTCTGGCCCGGGTTGGTCGGGATCTGGTCGGGGGCGACGACCGAGGCGGACTCGCCCGGGCGGCCGGGCACCACGACCGGGGCCGCCGGTTCGGCTGGCGTCGGCGACGCGGCCGCGGTGGGCCGGGCGGCGCCGGTGTCGTCGCCGTCACCGCGCAGGAAGCCGGCCATGACGATGCCGACGACCAGGACGGCCGCGCCCGCGATGGCGGCGATGGTGCGCCGGTGCGTCGACGTCACGGGCACCTCCGGTGCGGGTGGGGATTGTCGGGAGTGTATTGGTTCCCGAAAGGCCATCAATGTGACCCACGTCACATCGATGCCTGCTGGTGGTCGGTAAGGTGTCCAGCATCATCAATCCCTTATCCCTGTGAAGGGTGCCGCTATGAACAAACCTTCCCTACCTGGGGCGCGGCAGTTCAAGTTCTTGGCGGTGGGGGCGGCAGCCCTCCTTTTCGTCAACCTCGTGGCCGCCGTACCCGGCAACGCGCAGGCACCGGTCGACCAGTGCGCCCCACTCGTCGGATCGGGTGACGACTTCGCCGAGCTGTGCCTGACCGAGCAGGAACTCACGGCGATGGACACGACCGGCGCCGATCTCGGTGTCGACGAGATCGCCAGCAGCCGCAACATGCGGCAGATCGCCAACGTCCCGAAGCAGGCGCCGTTCAACACGCAGGCCGCCCTGGGGACGGACATCGCGTTCCAGGGGCGCTACGCCTTCGTCGGCAACTACGACGGGTTCGTCATCTACGACATCAAGAACCCGCGCTCGCCGAAGATCACGTCGCAGGTGCTCTGCCCCGGCGCGCAGAACGACGTCTCGGTCCACGGCGACCTGCTCTTCCTGTCGACCGACTCGTCGCGCAGCGACGACTCCTGCTCCAGCGTCTCCCAGACGGCGAGCAACGCCGCGTCCTGGGAGGGCATCAAGATCTTCGACGTCAAGGACAAGCGCAACCCGCGCTACATCAAGTCCGTCGAGACCAACTGCGGTTCGCACACCCACACGCTGGTGCCGGGCAAGGACCACCGCAACGTCTACCTCTACGTCTCGTCGTACGGCCCCAACGCGTCGTTCCCCGACTGCCAGCCGCCGCACGACCTGATCTCGATCGTCAAGGTGCCGGTGCGGACCCCGACCGACGCCCACGTGCTGTCGGCCCCGGTGCTCTTCCCGGACGGCGGCAACCCGGGCGGCAACGGCAGCTCGACGACGAGCGGCTGCCACGACATCACGGTCTTCCCGAAGAAGGACCTCGCCGCGGGTGCCTGCATGGGCGACGGCGTGCTCTTCGACATCGCCAACCGTGAGGCGCCGCGGGTGATCCACACCGTCCGCGACACCACCAACTTCGCGTTCTGGCACTCGGCGACGTTCACCAACGACGGCAGCAAGATCGTCTTCACCGACGAGCTCGGTGGCGGTGGCGCGCCGACCTGCAACCCGACCATCGGCCCGACCCGTGGCGCCAACGCGATCTACCACCTGGAGGGGCGGGGCGACAACCGCAAGCTGGTCTTCAAGAACTACTGGAAGATCCCGCGGACCAACGGCCCGACCGAGAACTGCGTGGCGCACAACGGATCGCTGATCCCCGTCCTCGGGCGCGACATCATGGTCCAGGCCTGGTACCAGGGCGGCATCTCGGTGTGGGACTTCACCGACTCCACCCGGCCGTTCGAGATCGGCTACTGGGAGCGCGGCCCGGTCGACGCGAACCGCATCGTGACCGGCGGCGCCTGGTCGACCTACTACTACAACGGCTACATCTACTCCAGCGACATCCAGAAGGGACTGGACGTACTGGAGATCAACGACTGGCGTACCTGGACCGCCAAGCTCCAGTGGTTCCCGGAGCTCAACGTCCAGACCCAGCCCGGTTACTGGGACTTCTGATCCGCCACCGGCGGACCGACCACCGGCCCGGCTCCCCGATTCGGTCCAAGTCGAAGAGCGGAGATGTGGCAGTGCCGCCGGCCGGGGCGGGAAAAGTGTCATACCGCTTCCGCCAGTTA
>NZ_JBFAKM010000055.1:11950-34423 GCF_040655695.1 Polymorphospora sp. NPDC050346
CGCCGCGCTGTGCGAGGCCAAGGGCATCGGCCGCGACGACACGATCGTCTTCTACGGCGACACTCCCCGATTCGGGGAGCCGGGCCGGTCCCGTTTTCCCGCCCGTCACGGGCCGCCGTCCGGGATCAAGGAGTAGTCGTGGCCTGAACCGGACGGATCCGGCACGACTACTCCCTGATCGCGGGAGAACACCCGCCGGACGGGGGCGTCAGGGGCTGGTGCAGGTCGCTGCCGGGGCCGCGGCGGGGGTGCCGGCGCCGAGGTAGCCGAACGTCACCGACGTACCCGGGTTGAGCGAACCGTTCCAGCCGACGTTGCCGGCGGTCACCGCCCGGCCGGTCTGGGTGACGGTCGCGTTCCACGCCTGGGTGACCTGCTCGGCACCGGCGTAGCTGAACCGCACCGTCCAGCCGCCGATCGACGCCGTGCCCGCGTTGCGTACGGTCACCTCGCCCTGGAAGCCGCCCTGCCACTGGTTGACGATCCGGTGGGTGGCGGTGCACCCGCCGACCGGCGGCGGGGTGGTGGGCGGTGGAGTGGTGGGCGGTGGTGTCGTCGGTGGCGGGGTGGTCGGTGGCGGGGTGGTCGGGGTGACCCCGCCGAGGGCGGCGGTCAGGGCCGGCAGCCACCGGTCGGCGATCCGCCGGTCGCCGGCGGCGTTGGGGTGCACCCCGTCGTAGGTGTCGGTGGCGGTGCTGAATCCGGTCCACTGGTCGACGACCACGACCGGCGATCCCGCCCTGCTCTTGGCGGCGGCCCAGGCCGGGATCGCCGCGTTGAGCGCGACCACCCGCTGCCCGCACTCGCCGCAGGTGGGCGGCGCCATCGGGATGAGCTGCGCGACGAGGACCGTCATCGCCGGGTTGCTGGCCCGCATCTGGTCGACGAGCTTGTCGTACGCCGCGATGATGGTCGCCGTCGGCACGTTGCTCCAGGCGTCGTTGGTGCCGAAGTGCATCAGGACGATGTCGGGGCGGGTCGCCGACAGCCAGTTGGGCAGCTGGTTCTGGTTGGCGACCGTGGTGACCAGGGCGCCGCCGTGGCCCTCGTTGTCGCCGTCGTACGGCACTCCGCAGCCCTGCGGGCCGAGCGTGCCGACGAAGTCGATGTCGGTGTGACCGGCGGCGGTCAGCGAGTTCCACAGCATGGCGCGCCAGCAGCCGGGCGAGCCGGTGATGGAGTCGCCGAGCGGCATGACGCGGGTGGGGGCGGCGGCCGCGAGGGCGGCGGGGCCGGATGCGGGTCGTGGGTCGGGCGTGCCCGCGACGGCGGGCAGGGCGGCCACCGCGGTGGCGGCGAGCAGGCCGAGCACGGTGGCGACCGCGGCCGGGAGTGTCCGGCGGGTGGGCCTTCGGAGCATGGGGAACCGTCTCCTGTCAGGGTGATGGAGAAAGTGATGTCTGACGGCCCGGTGCTCCCGCCGTATTCAATCAGCTCCCATCGATGACAGCAATGCCGGCCGCGGTGCGGCATGACAGCAATGCCGGCCGCGGCGCGGCGATGACAGCAATGCCGGCCGCGGTGCGGTGTGACGGCAACGCCCGCCGGCGGGGCGGAATGGCGGCGCGGGCCGGGGCGGGCGAGGATGGGGCGGTGACCCCGCATACAACCGTGTCCAGGCTGGACCTGGGATATTTCGTCCGACCGGCCGCCGAGGTCGGCGGTCCGCTGCCGAGGGTGGAGCCGGTGCTGGCCTACCTGGTCCGCCGGCCGGAGGGGCTGCTGCTGTTCGACACCGGCATGGGGGCCGCCGACCCGGAGACCGAGGCGCACTACCGCCCGGTGCGGCGCCCGCTGGCCGGGGCGCTGGCGGCGGTCGGGGTGGCCGTCGACGACGTGTCGGTGGTGGTCAACTGCCACCTGCACTTCGACCACTGCGGCGGCAACCCGCTCTTCGCCGGCCGGCCCATCCTGGTCCAGGCGACCGAGTTGGCCACCGCCCGCGCCGGTGACTACACGTTCCCGGAGCTGGTGGACTTCGCCGGGGTCAGCTACCGGGAGGTCGACGGCGAGGCCGAGATCTGGCCGGGGGTCCGGGTGGTTCCGACACCCGGGCACACCGCCGGGCACCAGTCGCTGGTGGTCCGGGAGCCGGACGGCACGGTGGTGCTCGCCGGGCAGGCGCACGACTTCGCGTCGCAGTTCGGGTCGGACGAGCTGGCCCGGCGGGCCGGGCGCGACGGTGTGGCCGCGCCGCTGCCGGACTACCGGCGGTGGGTCGACCGGCTGCTGGAGTTCGATCCCCGGCGGGTCGTCTTCGCCCACGACGGGGCGGTCTGGGAGCCCTCCGGGAGCTGACTACCTGCTTCTATCGGCGGGTTTGCATGTATTGACAGGTCGTGTCGAAACAGTGAAGACTCTTTAGAGAGAGCGCTCTCACGTCCTCGTCAGTACGCCGTACCCCCGAAGGGAGTCCGCATGAGACGGACCCTGAGTGCGTTCGCGTCCGCAGCCACCGTCGCCGCCACTCTGGTGGCGATCCCGGCCGCCCCCGCCCTCGCCGCGCCCGCCGAGGCCCCGGACGCCGCCCCCGTCGTCGTCGCCCCCGTCGACGTGCCCGCCCCGATGCTCGCCGCCATGCAACGCGACCTCAAGCTCACCGCCGAGCAGGCCAGAGCCCGGCTGGCGGCCGAGGCCGCCGCGCCGGCCCTGGAACGCCGGCTGCGCGCCAGCCTGGGTACGTCCTTCGGCGGCTCCTGGCTCGAAGGTGACGGCAGCCGCCTGGTGGTCGGCGTGACGTCGGCCGCCGACGCCGCCGCCGTACGTGCCGCCGGTGCGCAGCCGCGCCTGGTGACCCGTACCGAGAAGCAGCTCGACTCGACCCGGGCGACGCTGGACGCCAACGCCCGCAAGGCCGGTTCCGCCGTCCACGCCTGGTACGTCGACCCGGCCAGCAACAGCGTCGTGGTGGTCGCCGAGGGTACGGGCGCCGCCGACTCGTTCGTCCGCGGCACGGGCGCCGACGCCCGCGGGGTGCGGGTCGTCGCCTCGACCGAGGCGCCCCGCACGATGTACGACATCCGGGGCGGCGACCAGTACCTGATCAACGGCAACACGCTGTGCTCGGTCGGGTTCTCGGTGGTCGGCGGGTTCGTGACCGCCGGGCACTGCGGCGGTGTCGGCAGCGGCACCGCCGGCTACAACAACGTCGCGCAGGGCACCGTGCGCGGCTCGTCGTTCCCCGGCAACGACTACGGCTGGGTGCAGACCAACGCCAACTGGACCCCGCGGCCGTGGGTCAACAACTACGCCGGTGGCAACGTGACCGTGGCGGGCTCGCAGGAGGCGGCGATCAACGCCTCGGTGTGCCGTTCGGGCCGGACGACCGGCTGGCGCTGTGGTGTGATCCAGGCCAAGAACGTCACGGTCAACTACGCCCAGGGTGCGGTGTACGGGATGACCCGCAGCAACGCCTGCGCCCAGGGTGGCGACTCCGGCGGGGCGTGGGTCTCCGGCAACCAGGCGCAGGGTGTGACCTCCGGCGGTTCGGGCAACTGCACGACCGGCGGCACGATGTACTTCCAGCCGGTCAACGAGATCCTCGGCGCGTACGGCCTCACCCTGGTCACCACCGGTGGCGGCAGCACCAGCCGGCTCATCGGGTACGCGAACAAGTGCATCGACGTGCCGAACTCCAACGGGGTCGACGGCCAGTACCTGCAGCTGTGGACGTGCAACGGCACCAACGCGCAGAACTGGACGTTCTCCGGCGACGGCACGGTCCGCGCCTTCGGCCTGTGCATGGACGTCGCCTGGGGTTCCACCGCCAACGGCGCGGTGATCCAGTTGGCGCGCTGCAGCGGCAACCCGGCCCAGCAGTTCGTCCTCAGTGGCGCGGGTGACCTGGTCAACCCGCAGGCGAACAAGTGCGTCGACGTGAGCGGCTGGAACTCCAACGACGGGGCCCGGCTGGTCCTGTGGGAGTGCCTCGGCGGTGCCAACCAGAAGTGGCGGCGCGGCTGATCCGGTAGCGGAGCCCCTTCCGCGGTCAGGCGCGGGAGGGGCTCCTTGCCGTGTGCTAACTTGGTCGAGTGACCAAGTTAGTCGACCGACCAAGCGACGGGAACGGCCCAGGGGGTGGCGACCCGGCGGGCGACGATCCGGGGCCCGACGGCCCGGGGCCCGACGGCCCGGGGCCCGACGGCCCGGGGCCCGACGGCCCGGGGCGCGGTGACCGGCGGCGGGCCGACCTCGTCGAGGCCGGCCTCGACCTGCTCGCCGAGTCCGGCTGGCCGGCGGTGACCAGCCGGCTCGTCGCCGCCCGCGCCGGCGCCAACGTCGGGCTCGTCCACTACCACTTCGGCGGCATGCCCCGGCTCCGCGTCGAGATCGCCCGCCGCGCCACCGACCTGCTCGTCCGGCCCGTCGTCGACGAACTGGTCGGCTGCCCCGACCCCCGGGCCGCCGGCGAACTGGTCCGGGCCGCGGCCGGGCTGCCCGGCGACGACCGGGCGGCCCGGCTCGCCGTCGAGATCACCGCCGCGGCCATCCGCGAACCCGAGGTCGGCCAGGTGCTGCGCGAGGCGTTCGTCGACGCCCGACGGCGGATCGCCGACTGGCTCGGTCAGCTACGTCCACACTGGACGACCGCCCGGCGGGGCGACACCGCGACGCTGCTCACCGCCGCCCTCGACGGCCTGCTCCTGCACCGGATGCTCGATCGCGACCTGGCGGCCGACGGCGCCGTCGCCATCCTCGCCGCACTGCTGGAGGCCGACGATGACTGACCACCCGGCGACCCCGCCCGCCGGCCCGGTCGCCGGGTCCCCGCCGCCCGCGGCCGCCGACCCGGCCGCCGTGCCGCCGAGCCGGAGCGGGGCGGCCGGCCGGCCCGGAGCCGGCGGCTGGCTCTTCGGTCCCGGCGCGACCCGGGCCGAGCAGGTGTTCGCCTGGCTGGCCGCCGCGGCCGGCCTGGCCGCCGTCGGCGTCGCCGCCCTCGATCTGGACTGGGCGTGGTGGCAGTCGCTGGTGGCGGCGGTGCTCGTCGTCGACCTGGCCGGCGGCGTGGTCGCCAACGGGCTCGACTCCGCCAAGCGCTTCTACCACGGTCCGCCCCCGGCCCACCTGCGGGCGACCGGCCGTTTCCTGCACCACCCGGTCGGCTTCGCGGCCGTGCACGTCCAGCCGATCGCCATCGGACTGCTCTTCGCCGGCGGTGTGTGGTGGTGGGGAACCCTCTGGTGGGCCGTCGCGCTGGCCGGCACCGTACTGGTGAACCGGTTGCCCGCCCACCTGGCCCGCCCGGCCGCCCTACTGGTGGTGACCGGTACGGTCTTCGCCGCACCGGCGGTGCCGGGACCGGACGGCTTCTGGTGGCTGCCGGCCGTGCTGACCCTGAAACTGGTGCTCGCCCACGCCGTCCCCGAACGGCCGCACCGGACTCACGACGCCTCGATCATCGCGACGACGTCGACGGTGGGTCGTACATCGCCGAACGTGCGGTAGATCGTGTGGAGTGCGGCGTTGTGGTCCCGGTCCCGTAGTGCCGCGTTGGCGTCGGCGACCATGATGACCCGGTAGCCCAGGGTGCTGGCGTCCCGCGCGGACGATTCGCAGCAGACGTTGGTGACCGTGCCGGTGATCAGGACCGTTTCGACACCCCGTGCGGCGAGCAGGTCGGGCAGCGGGGACCGGCCCGGGAAGAAGGCGCTCGCCGCGGTCTTCTCGACCAGCAGGTCGCCGTCGTGGATCTCGAACTCGTGCCACAGCCGGTCCCGGAGCGGGCCGGTGCCACCCGAGCGGCGGTACATCTCGGCGACCCGCGGCCCGTAGAACTCCACGGCCACCGCCGGCTGCCCGTCCGCCCCGGGCAGCACCCAGGGGACCGTTCCGCCGGCCCGGCGCAGGGTGTCGGCGATCCGGCCGATGTTGGGCACCACGCCCCGGCAGTATTCGTTCTGCGTCACGAAGAACGGCACCATGTCGACGACCACGAGTGCCGTCCGGTGTGGATCGAGGTGGCCGAACGCGTGCCGCCGGCCGCGCCGCTCCTCCTGCCGGGCGTACTCCCGATCCTCGATCAGCCATTCGTGGACCCTGCGCCGCCCGTCGGCCGCCATGGCAGACGACCCTACCGGCCGCCGCGGTACAGCGCCCGGGTGCGGCGGCCGCTGGCCCGCCGGGGTGCGCCGGCGGCGGCCGCGAGCACCGCGGCCAGTTCGTCGAAGCCGTCGCGGACGAGGCCGGCGGTGACCCGTACGTGGTCGCCGCCGAGCGGCCCGACCTCGAACGGCGTACCGGGGGCGACCGCGATCCCGTGACCGGCCAGCGCCAGCATCGCCACCTGCTGGTCGTGTACGGGCAGCCACAGGTTGATGCCGTCGGCGGCCGACGCCCGCACCCCGTGCCCGGCCAGGGCGGTGAGCAGCCGGACGCGGCGGCGGGCGTACTCGGCGCGGGCGGCGCCGACGGCCCGGACCGCGTCCGGGTCGGTGAGCAGGTCGAGCAGTACGCCCTGGAGCACCCGGCTGGACCAGCCGGGCCCGAGCAGCCGGCGGTCGGCGACCGCGGTCACCACCTGCGCCGGGCCGCCGATCGCGGCGAGCCGCAGGTCGGGGCCGTGCGACTTGGAGAAGCTGCGGACGTGTACGACCCGGTCGGGCAGCCACTCGCCGAGCGACAGCGCCGGTGCCGAGGCGATGTCGCCGGCGTGGTCGTCCTCGATGACGGTGAGCCCCGGGTGGGGGCGCAGGACGGTGGCGAGCGCGGCGGCCCGCGCCGCCGACATCGAGATCCCGGTCGGGTTCTGCGCCCGTGGTTGCAGGACCAGCGCGGCCGGCTCGTCCGACAGGGCGGCGGCCAGTGCGGTCGGGTCCAGGCCCTCGTCGTCCATCGGCACCGGTACGGGCACCGCGCCGACCGACTCGAGCAGGTCGAGCATCGGCGGGAAGGTCGGGTTCTCGACCAGGACGCGGTCGCCGAAGTGGACGGTGCGGGCCAGGATCCGGTCCAGCGCGTCGAGCGCGCCGTCGACGACGGTGAGCCGTTGCGGCGGGTACGGCCACCGTTCGCGCAGCGCCTCCTCGAGCCGGGGCAGCACCGGTTCCTCGAGGTAGCTGGGGGTGAGCCGGGTGTCGCCGATGCGGCGCAGCGCCGGGGCGAGGTCGGGCAGCAGGTCGTGGTCGGGTACCCCGGTGGACAGGTCGTGCGGCAGGGTCGCGGGGCTGGCGGTGAGCCGGGCGTACCGCATCCGGTGCCGGGGCCGGATCGGGGCGAGGACGTAGGTGCCGGAGCGCCCCCGGGTCTGGATCGCGCCGGCACCGGCCAGCGAGCGCCACGCCTCGCTGACCGTGGTGGGGCTGATCCCGAGCTCGCGGGCGACGACGCGGACTGTCGGCAGGCGGGTGCCGGCGGGCAGCGTGCCGTCGCGCACCAGACGGCTCACCGCCGCGGCGATCCCACGGGCGGTACGGTCGTTGACCGCTTCGGCGATGAGCTGCAGCATGTTACTTCTCCGCAATCCGCCGTAACGAATTGGTTATTGTCCACCCGGACTTGTGTCACTAAAGTCCTACGCCATCCGTCCGGAAATCCACAAGGTCCGAAAAAAGCTCCACGCCGACGAGCGCCGCGACGATGCGGCGACGAGGAGGGATTGGTCATGGCGGACATCGTCCGTGCCGCGATCGTGCAGACGAACTGGACCGGTGACAAGGAGTCGATGATCAAGGCCCATGAGGAGTACGCCCGCCAGGCGGCCGCCCAGGGTGCCAGGGTCATCTGCTTCCAGGAACTGTTCTACGGCCCGTACTTCTGCCAGGTGCAGGACAAGGAGTTCTACTCGTACGCCGAGTCGGTGCCCGGCCCGACCACCGAGCGGTTCCAGGCCCTCGCCGCCGAGTTGGGCATGGTCATGGTGCTGCCGATGTACGAGCAGGAACAGCCCGGCGTCCTCTACAACACCGCGGCCGTGGTCGACGCCGACGGCAGCTACCTCGGTAAATACCGGAAGACCCACATTCCGCAGGTCAAAGGCTTCTGGGAGAAGTTCTACTTCCGTCCCGGCAACCTCGGATACCCCACCTTCGACACCGCGGTCGGCCGCATCGGCGTCTACATCTGCTACGACCGGCATTTCCCCGAGGGCTGGCGTGCCCTCGGCCTGGCCGGCGCCAAGATCGTCTTCAATCCGTCGGCGACCAGCCGCGGCCTGTCGGCCTACCTGTGGAAGCTGGAGCAGCCGGCCAGCGCGGTCGCCAACGAGTACTTCATCGGCGCGATCAACCGCACCGGCGTCGAGGAACTCGGCGACAACGACTTCTACGGCACGTCGTACTTCGTCGACCCCGAGGGCAAGTTCGTCGGCGAGGTCGGCGACGACCACAACCCGGAACTGATCGTGCGCGACCTCGACATGGGCCTGCTCGACGAGGTACGCGACCGGTGGGCGTTCTACCGCGACCGCCGCCCGGACGCCTACGACAGCCTCGTCAAGCCGTAAGGGAGCCGACCACCATGTCCCTGCTGATCACCGGCGGCACCGTCGTCGGCCCGAGCGGCTCGTACCCCGCCGACGTGCTCGTCGAGGGCGAGAAGATCGCCGCGCTGTTCGTTCCGGGCGGCGGCCCCGACGGCGTCGAGACCGTCGACGCCACCGGCAAGTACGTCATCCCGGGCGGGATCGACGCGCACACCCACATGGAGCTGCCGTTCGGCGGCACCAACGCCTCGGACACCTTCGACACCGGCACCCGGGCGGCGGCCTTCGGCGGCACCACCACCATCATCGACTTCGCCGTGCAGCGCACCGGCGAGGTGGTGCAGGACGGGCTCGCCGCCTGGCACGCCAAGGCCGAGGGCAACTGCCACGTCGACTACGCCTTCCACATGATCCTCGGCGGCGTCGACGACGACTCGCTCAAGGCGATGGACCAGCTCGTCACCGACGAGGGGATCTCCAGCTTCAAGCTGTTCATGGCGTACCCGGGGGTGTTCTACTCCGACGACGGCCAGATCCTGCGGGCGATGCAGAAGGCCCGGGACAACGGTGCGATGATCATGATGCACGCCGAGAACGGCATCGCGATCGACGTGCTGGTCCAGCAGGCACTCTCCCGTGGCGAGACCGACCCGGTCCACCACGGGCTGACCCGACCCGAGGCGATGGAGGCCGAGGCGACGCACCGGGCCATCCGGCTCGCCGAGGTGGCCCAGGACTGCCCGCTCTACATCGTGCACCTGTCGGCCAGCCAGGCCCTGGAGCAGGTCGCCGCGGCCCGCGACGCCGGCCGCAACGTCTTCGCCGAGACCTGCCCGCAGTACCTCTACCTGACGCTGGAGGACCAGCTCGGCGCGCCCGGCTTCGAGGGCGCCAAGTGGGTCTGCTCCACCCCGCTGCGCAGCGGCAAGGAACACCACCACCGCGACCTGTGGAAGGGCCTGCGCAGCAACGACCTGGCGATCGTCTCCACCGACCACTGCCCGTTCTGCTTCAAGGACCAGAAGGAGCTGGGCCTCGGCGACTTCTCCAAGATCCCCAACGGGATCGGCGGTGTCGAGCACCGGGTCGACCTGGTCTACCAGGGCGTCGTCGACGGCAAGCTGTCGCTGGAACGCTGGGTCGAGACGATCTCCACCACCCCGGCCCGGATGTTCGGCCTCTACCCGCGCAAGGGCGTCATCGCCCCCGGCTCCGACGCCGACATCGTGCTCTACGACCCGGCCGGCCGGACCCGGATCAGCGCCGAGACGCACCACATGAACATGGACCACTCGGCGTACGAGGGGTACGAGATCGCCGGCAAGGTCGACACCGTGATCTCCCGGGGCACCGTCGTCGTCGCCGGCGGCGCCTACCACGGCCGCAAGGGCCACGGTCGCTACCTGCCCCGCGGCCTGTCGTCGTACCTCGTCTGAGCCCGGGGGAGCTGAACATCATGGACATCGGTGTCGTGTTCCAGTGCGACCCGCCCGCCCGCGAGGTCGTCCGGCTGGCCCGGCAGGCCGAGGCGGCCGGCTTCAGCCACGTGTGGACGTTCGACTCGCACCTGCTGTGGCAGGAGCCGTTCGTCATCTACTCGCAGATCCTGGCCGAGACCTCCCGGGTCATGGTCGGGCCGATGGTCACCAACCCCGGCACCCGGGACGTGACGGTGACCGCGTCGCTGTTCGCCACCCTCAACGAGATGTACGGCAACCGCACCGTCTGCGGCATCGGCCGGGGCGACTCGGCGCTGCGGACGCTGGGCTACCAGCCGACGACCATCGCCGAACTGCGGGACAGCGTCAACGTCATCCGCGACCTCGCCAACGGGCGGGCCGCCACCTACCGGGGGGCGCAGGTGCACTTCCCGTGGGCGGCCGGCGGCGAACTGGAGGTGTGGGTCGCCGCGTACGGGCCGCGGGCGCTGGCCCTGACCGGCGAGGTCGGCGACGGCTACATCCTGCAACTCGCCGACCCGGACCTCGCCGCCTGGATGATCTCCACGGTGCGTTCCGCGGCGGAGAGGGCCGGCCGCGACCCGGCCGCGATCAAGTTCTGCGTGGCCGCGCCCGCCTACGTCGGCGACGACCTGGCCCACCAGCGCGACCAGACCCGCTGGTTCGGTGGCATGGTCGGCAACCACGTCGCCGACATCGTCGCCCGGTACGGCGCCAGCGGCGCGGTACCGCCGGCGCTCACCGACTACATCCGGGGCCGGCAGGGCTACGACTACGCCGAGCACGGCCGGGCCGGCAACAGCCACACCGACTTCGTGCCGGACGAGATCGTCGACCGGTTCTGCGTCCTCGGCCCGGTCGAGGCGCACCTGGAGAAGCTGCGGGTGCTGCGCGAACTGGGCGTCGACCAGTTCGCGGTCTACCTCCAGCACGACAACAAGGAGCACACCCTCGCCGCGTACGGCGAGCACATCATCCCGGCCCTGCGCGGCGAGACGCCGAAGCCCACCCCGGCGGCCGCGTGAGTCTCGGACAGACCTGGCGGCGCCGGGCGCGGGTGGCCCTGGGCGTCGTCGGGGCGCTGGTCGTCGGGGTGCTGCTGTGGGAGGGCTACAAGGCGGTCGGTGACCCGGACGGGACGGTGGTGCTCGGGGTACGGCTGCTGCCCCGGGCCGACGACGCGGCGATGCCGCACGTCGCCGACATCGTCGGCCGGTTCGCCGACCCGGAACTCGCCGGCGGCGACCCGATCGGCCTGGTCGTGCTGTCGGCGTGCCTGTTCACGCTGCGCTCGGTGGCGGTCGGGTTCGGACTCGGGGCACTGGTGGGGCTGCTGCTCGCGGTGCTGATGCAGCGGCTGCGGGTGGTCGAGCGGGGCCTGCTGCCGTACGTGGTGCTGTCGCAGACGGTGCCGCTGATCGCGCTCGCCCCGGTCATCGCCGGCTGGGGCGGCGGGCTGTCGCTGGGGGCGTACCCGTGGCAGCCCTGGATGTCGGTCGCCACGATCGCCTCGTACCTGGCGTTCTTCCCGGTCGCGGTCGGGATGCTGCGCGGGTTGCAGTCGCCGGCGCCGATCGCCGAGGAACTGATGCACAGCTACGCGGCCGGCTGGTGGCGGACCCTGGTCAAGCTCCGGCTGCCGGCGTCGCTGCCGTACCTGTTCCCGGCGCTGCGGCTGGCCGGCGCCGCCGCGGTCGTCGGCGCCGTGGTCGGCGAGATCTCGACCGGTACCCGGGGCGGCATCGGCCGGCTGGTGATCGAGTACTCCCGGGAGGCGACCGCCGACCCGGCGAAGGTCTACACCGCGATGATCGGCGCGGCGCTGCTCGGGCTGGTGGTCGCGGCCGTCGTCGGCGCGCTGGAGTTCCTGTTGTCCCGACAGCGGAAGGTATACCCGTGACCGAGCGGAGCGAGGTGGCTGTCGCGCTGACCGGCGTGACCAAGGTGTTCAACCCGGGCCGCCCCGACGAGGTGACCGCCCTGACCGGCGTCGACCTCACCGTCGGCCGGGGCGGCTTCGTCTCGCTGATCGGCCCGTCCGGCTGCGGCAAGTCGACCCTGCTGCGGCTGGTCGCCGACCTGGTCGCGCCGACGACCGGGACGGTGACCGTCGCCGGCAAGCCGGCCCGGACGGCCCGCCTCGACCAGGAGTACGGCATCGCCTTCCAGCAGGCCGGGCTCTTCGAGTGGCGGACCGTGGCACGCAACGTGGAACTGCCGCTGGAACTGCGTGGCACCGGCCGCCGCGAGCGCCGGGAACGGGCGCGGGAGATGCTCGACCTGGTCGGTCTCGCCGACTTCGCCGACCACTATCCGGCCCAGTTGTCCGGCGGCATGCAGCAGCGGGTGGCGATCGCGCGGGCCCTCGCCGTGCATCCGCCGCTGCTGCTGATGGACGAGCCGTTCGGCGCGCTCGACGAGATGACCCGGGAACGGTTGCAGGACGAACTGTTGCGGATCTGTGCCAGCACCGGCACCACCACGATCTTCGTCACGCACTCGATCCCGGAGGCGGTCTACCTGTCCGACCGGGTGGTGGTGATGTCGGCCCGGCCGGGGCGGATCACCGAGGTGGTCGACGTCGATCTCGGCCCGCGTGGGGAGGCGACCCGGCAGTCCGAGGAGTTCTTCGCCGGTATCACCCGGGTCCGCCGGGCGCTGCGCGGTGGCCCGGCGGACGGTGCCGTACCCGCCGCGGCCGGTCCGGCGACGCCGGTGGGGGAGCGGTGACCAGCACCGTCGACCCGGTGGTGGCCGCCGATCCGGCCGCGCCGGTCGCATTGTCCCGGCGCCGCCGGTACGGTCGCGGCCCGCTGGGTACGGTCCTGCCGCCGCTGATCTTCGGCGTCGGCGGGCTGCTGCTGTGGGAGGCGACCGTCGTGCTCGGCCGGGTGGCGCCGTTCATCCTGCCGGCGCCGTCGGCGATCGGAAGGGAGTTCGGCGGCAACTTCGCCGTCATCTGGCAGGCCGGTCTGGCCAGTGGCGCCAACGCCCTGGTCGGCCTGCTCGCCGGGGCCGTGGTCGGCATCCTCGCCGCGATGCTGGCCGGCCGGTTCCGTTTCCTGGGCGAGGTGTCGGTGCCGGTGGCGGCCGCCCTCAACGCGCTGCCGATCATCGCGCTCGCCCCGATCCTCAACAACATGTTCGAGTCCACCAGCAGCATCCCCCGGCGGCTGGTGGTCGCGATCGTGGTGTTCTTCCCCGTGTTCGTCAACACGTCGCGCGGGCTGCGCCTGGTCGACCCGACGCACCGGGAGCTGATGGACAGCTACGCGGTGCGGGGCTGGACCTTCACCCGGCTGGTCCGGCTGCCCGGCGCGCTGCCGTTCGTCTTCACCGGACTGCGCCAGGCTTCCTCCCTGGCGGTCATCGCGGCGGTGGTCGCCGAATACTTCGGCGGTCTCCAGGACGGCCTCGGTTCCCGGATCACCTCGGCGGCGGCGCTCACCGCGTACCCGCGGGCCTGGGCCTTCGTGGTCGGTGCGTGCGTACTCGGGCTCGTCTTCTATCTCGTCGCACTCGGCCTGGAACGTCTCGCGACGCCGTGGCGCGCGCGGCGGCCCGGTTGAGCGGACCCGCTCCGCACCTGCCCGCCCGGTCCGCCACCCCCGGCGGCCGGCGGTCGAACCCCCAACAGTCGGAGGACCGATGAGAACCAACACCCGGCGGCTGGTCGCCGGTCTACTGATGTGCGCCGTGCTCGCCGGCTGCGGTACGGCCGACAACGGCGCCACGGCACCCACCACGAGCGGCGGCCTGACCAAGGTCAAGTTGCAGTTGCAGTGGTTCGTGCAGGCCCAGTTCGCCGGCTACATCGCCGCCGTCGACCGGGGCTTCTACAAGGAGGAGGGTCTCGACGTCGAGATCCTCGAGGGCGGCGTCGACATCGTGCCGCAGACCGTCCTCGCCCAGGGCAACGCCGACTTCGCGGTGGCCTGGGTGCCCAAGGCGCTGGCCTCGCGCGAGCAGGGTGCCGGCATCACCAACATCGGCCAGATCTTCCAGCGGTCCGGCACCTACCAGGTGAGTTTCGCCGACAAGAACATCCGTACGCCGGCCGACCTGAAGGGCAAGAAGGTCGGCAACTGGGGCTTCGGCAACGAGTTCGAGCTGTTCGCCGGCATGACCAAGGCCGGCCTCGACCCGGGCCGGGACGTCACCCTGGTGCAGCAGCAGTTCGACATGCAGGCGCTGCTGCGCGGCGACATCGACGCCGCACAGGCGATGAGCTACAACGAGTACGCGCAGTTGCTGGAGGCGAAGGACCCCGCGACGGGGCAGCTCTACCAGCCGTCGGCGTTCACGGTGCTGGACTGGAACGTGGTCGGCACGGCGATGCTCCAGGACGCGCTGTGGGCCAACACCGCCCGGCTCGACGACGCGGCCTACCAGGACGTCGCGGTCCGGTTCCTCAGCGGCACGATCAAGGGCTGGGCGTACTGCCGGGACAATCCCGAGCAGTGTCGGGACATGGTCGTGGCCAAGGGCTCCAAGCTGGGCGCGAGCCACCAACTGTGGCAGACGAACGAGGCGAACAAGCTGGTGTGGCCGGCGCCGAACGGCATCGGCGTCATCGACGAGGCGGCGTGGAACGCGACCGTCGACCTGTCGCTGACCACGCGCAACCAGGACGGTCAGACGGTGCTGACGAAGCAGCCCGAGGGGCTGGCGTACACCAACGACTACGTACGCCGGGCACTGGACGCGGTCCGGGCGGACGGGATCGACGTGACCGGCGCCGGCTTCCAGCCGCTGACGGTGACGCTGGCGGAGGGCGGCGTCTGACCGGCCCGGCGTAGCGCTCGACCGTGGGGTGGCCACCGCCGGTGGCCACCCCCACGGCGTCCCACCCCTTGGAATTACCTATCAAACCTATAGGTTTTCTGGGCTAGTCTGGAGCGCGGTTGCACCGCACGAGAACCGCGAGGACTGGTTCATGACACTCACCTCCCCGGCCCCGACCGACCTGCACGCGGTCGCCCGGCGCCACGCGGCCGACCCGGCGTCCTGGCCGGTACGACCCCACTTCGACCCGGTCGACCGCTGGTACCACCGGCTCGCCGTCGCCGCCGACCACGAGGTCTGGCTGCTGACCTGGCTGCCCGGCCAGCACACCGACCTGCACGACCACGGCGGCTCTTCGGGCGCCTTCGTCGTGGTGTCGGGCACCCTGACCGAGGAGGTCGTCGCCGGCGGCCGGCTGCGGCCCGCCCGGCTGCCGGCCGGCGCCGGGCGCCGGTTCGGCGCACACCACGTGCACCGGGTCGCCAACCGCGACGACGAGCCGGCCGTCAGCCTGCACGTCTACGGTCCGGCCCTGCGCACCATGACCCGCTACCGTCTCGCCGGCGGCCGGCTGCGGGTGGCCGAGGTGGAGATGGCCGGCGTCTCCTGGTGACGACAGCCCGCGAGAAAGGCGCAGACAAGTGAGCGTCCGGCAGAAGACCCCCGACCTGAGCTGTCCGGCCCGGCCACCGGCCGGTGCCCGCGGCATCGACCAGATCCTCGAACAGGCCCGGACCCGGCTGCACCGGATGGACCCGGAGACCGCCCACCTCGCCCACCGGGGCGGCGCGGTCCTCGTCGACATCCGGCCGGCCGCCCAGCGGGCCGCCCACGGCACGATCCCCGGTGCGCTCGTCGTCGAGCGCAACGTCCTGGAGTGGCGCTTCGACCCGCGCAGCGGCGCCCGGCTGCCGGTCGCCGACCGGTACGACCTGCCGGTGGTGGTCTTCTGCCAGGAGGGCTACACCTCGTCCCTGGCCGCCGCCGCGCTCCAGGACCTGGGGCTGCACCTGGCCACCGACATCGCCGGCGGGTTCGCCGCCTGGCGGATCGCCGGACTGCCGGCGTTCGGGCCGACCGACATCTACGCGCACCTGACCGTTGCACCCGCGGCGACCGCCGCAGGGGTGAACACCTGATCTCCCGCGCCATCCCGCGAGGGGTCACCACCACCGAGGAGGACCCATGACGGTCACCGCGATCTCCCCACGCGCAACCCAGTCGCCCGGCCACCCCCGCCCGGCGCTGTCCCGGCGCCGCCCGGCCACGCCGCCGGAGGCGCCACCGCAGCGGGAGCGGGACACCCTGGCGGCCCTGACCGTGACCGTCGACATCAGCCTCGGCGCCGGCGGCACCTCGCCGGAGGCCACCCAGCTCCTGGAGATGGTCCGTGACCTGGTCGAGCGCGGCGGCGGCACGGTGACCGTGGCGCCGCACCCGCAGGACCGGCCGGCCGGCGCGTTCCCGCCCCGTCCGGTGAACGGCGCCGACGACACCGACCCGACGGTCGGGGCGGGACCGGAGCCCGCCGACGACGACCCGGAGGTGCTGCGCGTCTTCGCCTCGTCGCGGGTGGTGACCCGGGCCGGCGCCGAGGTGCCGCTGACCCGGCTCGAGTTCGACCTGCTGCTGTTCCTCGCCGAGCACCCGCGCCGGGTCTTCACCCGCCTCCAGTTGCTCAACAGCGTGTGGGGCTACGACCACGCCGTGGCCCGCACCGTCGACGTGCACGTCCGCCGGCTGCGCGCCAAGATCGGCGAGCGGGTGCCGCTGGTGACCACCGTGTACGGGGTGGGCTACCGTCTCGCCGACGAGGCCCGGGTGCACATCCGGCACGGGGCGTGAACCGACCCCGCCATGCTCCCGGTCAGGCCAGCCAGGCGGCCGCCAGGGCCAGCGTGACCGCGCCGGCGAGCGTCGACAGCACCACGGTGTCGCGGGCCAGGCCCGCCGACCGCCGGTAGCGGGTCGCGAACACGAACACGTTCTGCGCGGTCGGCAGGGCGGAGGTGACGACCGCGGCCAGCAACGCCGGCCCGGAAAGGCCGAGGGCGTACCGGGCGACGACGTACGCCACCAGCGGCTGCACCAGCACCTTCAGCGCGACGGCCAGGTAGCGGTCGCGGGTGTCGTCGGCCGGCGCGAACGGCTTGCTGCCCGGCAGCGACACGCCCAGCGCGATCAGGGCCAGCGGTACGGCCGCCGAGCCGACCACCTCGACCGGGGCCAGCACGGCCTCGGGCGGCCGCCACCCGACCGCCGACACGAGCAGCCCGAGCGCGGAGGCGAGCATCACCGGGTTGCGGACCGGCAGCAGCAGGAGCCGCCGTGGCGACGGGCGCCGGCCGGTCGTGGTCACGTCGAGCACGGCGAGCGCCAACGGGGCGGCCAGCAGCACCTGGAAGAGCAGCACCGGCGCGATGAACGACACGTCGCCCAGGACGTACGCGGCGATCGGGATGCCGAGGTTGCCGGCGTTGACGTACGACGCGGCCAGGGTGCCGATCGTCACCTGCCCGGCGTCGCGGCGCCACCACAGCCCGGCGACCAGCGCATATCCCGCGGCGACGGCGAGCGTGCTGGCGACGAACGCGGCGAGCGCGGGCGTGAACACGTCGCCCGGTGACGCTCCGGCCAGGGTGACGAACAGCAGGGCCGGCGTCGCCACGTAGAAGGCGAGCCGGGCCAGCACCTCGGCGCCGTGCGGACCGAGCAGGTCGCGCCGCCCGACGAGATATCCGAGGGCGGTGACCGCCCAGATGGTCGCGAATCCGGTTAGTACCCCAGGCATCGGACCATCCTCCCGGCCCGCTACTATTTTCCCGTCCTCGGTACGCAGAGCGAGCAATCGATTCCCGTACGTCGGTTGTTTGTCACATTCCCGCAACGCCGAAGACCCTTGACCGCTGCTCCGGTGGCCGGAAGCATCGGTTCGTGCCTTGGGGGAGGTCCCTGCGGCGCACCCGACGTTCGGACCCGCAAGGAGGACCATGTCGGTCAGCCCCGCACCATCGCGTGCCGGATGGCACATGCCGCAACCGGCAGGTCCGGGCCGCCCACCGGCGGCCTCCCGCCGGCCCGCCAGTTCGGCGAGCACCGGCAGCCCACCGGCCGGCGGCCCCGCCGGTCCAGCCGCTTCGACCGGTACGGCCGGTCCGGCGCTGACGGTGACCCTGTCGATCCCGCTCGCCAACGAGGAGGCGCTGACGCCGCCGGCCCGCCGGCTGCTCGACGCCGCCCGGGAGCTGCTGGCCAGCGGCGACGGCGCGGTCAACGTCGTGGTCGCCGGCGAGCCGCGGGTCGACGTGGTCGGCCCGCGCCGGCCCGTACGCGCGGCCCCGCCCAGCCCGGCACCCGGCCCCGGCCTGCACCTGATGCTCGCCTCGCGGACCGTCATGCTCGACGGCGAGCCGCTGCCGCTGACCAAGCTGGAGTTCGACCTCCTGCACCACCTCGTCGCGCACCCCCGGCGGGTCTTCACCCGCCAGCAACTGCTCGACGCGGTGTGGGGATACGCGCAGACCGGCGAACGGACCGTCGACGTCCACATCCGACGGCTGCGGGTGAAGATCGGCGAGCGGGTGCCGCTGGTGACGACCGTCTACGGTGTCGGCTACCGCCTCGCCGACGACGCCCCGATCACCATCGACCACAACGGCTGACCATCCTGAACGTACGTCCCATCGCGCCGGCGCGGCTCGTCGACGAACTCGTCGACCGGCTGGCCGACGAGCACCCCGGCCACCGGCTGCGGGTCGCCGTCGACGGCGCGCCCGCCGCCGCACCCGACCGGCTCGCCGACGCGCTGGTCGACCCGCTGCGGACCCGGGGCCGGCCGACGCTGCGGGTGGCCGCCGGCGACTTCCTGCGCCCCGCCTCCCTGCGATACGAGCAGGGCCGCACCAACCCGGACTCGTTCTACTGGGGCTGGCTCGACGAGGCCGGGCTGCGCCGCGAGGTGCTCGACCCCGCCGGCCCGGACGGCACCGGCCGGATCCTGCCGTCGCTGTGGAACGCCGAGACCGACCGGGCCAGCCGCGCCGACTACGCGACCCTGCCACCCGGCGGGATCGTCGTCGTCAGCGGCGCCCTCCTGCTCGGCGGCGGCCTGCCGTTCGACTTCTCCGTCCACCTGGTCCTGTCGGCGGCCGCCCTCGCCCGGCGCACCGCCGCCGACGAGGCGTGGACACTGCCCGCCTACGCCCGATACGCCGACGAGGTGGCACCGCAGTCGTTCGCCGACGTCGTCGTACGGATGGACGACCCGCGCCACCCGGCCCTGGTCGAGCCCACCTGACCGGGTGGATCTTCCGCCGGAGTGGTTTGGCGGAGCTCGGGCCGGGGTATCCCGCCGGCTCAAGGTGGTCAACGGTGCACGCACCCGACCGGTCACCGTCACTTCTCCTGAAAGGCCAGGCAGCGCATGCTCGTCAACGAAGCGGTCGGCACGCGCCAGGTCGACGTCGACCAGATCCGACTCTCGCTGCAGGCTCGCCACGACGAGCTGTCCAACGAATACGAGGAGGCGGTCGCGCAGAGCCAGGTGCTCCGACTGGTCGAGGTCGGCGACACGGCCGGCGACGACCAGGCCGACAGCGGTACCAAGACCGCGGAGCGGGACACCGCACAGTCCCTGCTGCGGACCATCCTGGACCGCCGGGCCCAGTACGAGCACGCCCTGAGCCGCCTGGCCGAGGGCACGTACGGCCGGTGCGAGGGCTGCACCGAGCCCATCCCGGTCGAACGGCTGGAGATCTACCCGTCGGCGACCACCTGCGTGCAGTGCAAGCAGACCCGCGAACGGCGGGCCGCCTGAGCCCCGTCACCCGTCGTGGGTGACGTCCTGGTCGGTACCGCCTCCTGGACCGACCGCACCCTGCTCGACTCGGGCTGGTACCCGGCCTCGGCCGACACACCCGAGAAGCGGCTGGCGTACTACGCCGGCAGGTTCCCGATCGTCGAGGTTGACGCGACGTACTACTCGCCGCCGGCGGAGCGGACAGCGCAGTTGTGGGCTGCCCGCACGCCGGCGGCGTTCACGTTCAACATCAAGGCGTTCAGCCTGCTCACCGGCCACCCGACGAAGGTGTCGGCGATCTACAAGGACCTGCGGCCGCAGACCGACAAGCGCAACGTCTATCCCGACGACCTGCCCCCGCAGACCTACGAGGAGATCTGGACCCGGTTCCTCTCCGCGCTCGACCCGCTGGCCGACGCCGGCAAGCTCGGCGCCGTCCTCTTCCAGTTCCCACCCTGGTACGCCATCTCCCGCGCCCACAAGGAATACCTGATCGAGGTACGCGACCGCTGCCGCCCGCTCCGGGCGGTCTTCGAGTTCCGGCACGAATCATGGTTCAAGGGCGCCAACCGCGACGAGACGCTGGACTTCCTGCGCGGGCACCGGCTGCCGTACGTGGCCGTCGACATGCCGCAGGGCCACCGGTCGTCGGTGCCGCCGGTGCTCTCCGCCACCGCCGACCTCGCCGTCGTCCGGTTCCACGGCCACAGCGACAAGTGGACCAGCCGCGACATCCACGAGAAGTTCGGCTACGACTACTCCGACCGGGAGTTGCGCGACTGGGCGCCGAAACTGCGCGAACTCGCCGACTCGGCCGACCGGACCCACGTGCTGATGAACAACTGCTACCGCGACTTCGCCCAGAAGAACGCGCGTACCCTCACCGAACTGCTCGCCGGCTGATCCCGGCCCGGTTCGTCCGGGCCGGATTCGTCCGGGCCGGATTCGTCCGGGCCGGGTGAGGCCGGCTCACCCGGCGCCGGGGCAGGCTGGCGACGGCCGGTGGCACCCGGGTCGCCGTCGCCGGAGAGAGGAGTGGTGCCGCGATGAGCAAGACGCCGCAAGCCGCCATCGACACCTCGATGGACAAGCTCAACCTCATCCTGAAGGAGATCGAAGAGGCGTACGGGTGGCCGAAGGAACGCCGCGCCCAGTCGTACGCCGCACTCCGGTCGGTCCTGCACGTGCTGCGTGACCGCCTGCCGGTGCAGGAGAGCGCGGAGTTCGCCGCGCAGCTGCCGCTGATCGTCCGGGGCCTGTACTACGAGGGCTGGGACCCGGCCGCGGTGCCGATGAAGATGGGCCGCGAGGAGTTCCTCGACCGGGTCCGCCAGGACTTCCGCCGCGACCTGCCGGGCGGCGCCGAACTGCTGGTGCAGACCACGTTGCAGGCGCTGCACCGGCACGTCACCGAGGGCGAGTGGCAGGACGTGAAGAGCGACATGCCCACCGAACTCGCGGCCATCATCCCCTGACCGGGGCGGGGCTCGCTGGCATCCCGCGGGTGGGGCGCCGGCCGGGGTGCGTGCGGGCGCGTTCCGGTGATCGTCTGCGGTTCGGGCGGCGCCGGAACGGCGTGTCGAGTGCCGGTGACCGCAGACGATCACCTGTCGCCCCGGCGGGGCCGCCCGGGTGGGGACTAAGGTGGACGGGCGGACCGTGACTGGCGACGGCCCCGACCGGGGGCCGGAGTGGATCACCACGGGGGAGCGGCCGCGCCGAACCACTCCGCGCGCCGTACGCCTGGGCACCGGGGACCGACATCGTCGAGAGGTCCCCGCCCGTGTCCGAACAGGTCACCACCACCGCCCGTCCGCTGCCCGGCGCACCCGTCGCCGAAGCCGTCTACGCCGAGGTCACCGACCGGGTCGCCGCCCTGCGGGCCGCCGGCACGGTGCCCGCGCTGGCCACCGTCCTGGTCGGCGACGACCCGGCCAGCGCCGGCTACATCCGGATGAAGCAGCAACGAGCCGCCGACCTCGGCTTCGCCTCACCGCACCTGCACCTGCCCGCCGACGCCTCCACGGCCGACCTGGCCGCCGCGATCGACTCGCTCAACGCCGACCCGGCCGTACACGCGATCCTGATCCAGCACCCGATCCCGGCCCACCTCGACTACGCGCGGGCGCTGCTGCGCATCGACCCGGCCAAGGACGTCGACGGCCTGCACCCGACCAGCCTCGGCCGGCTCGCCGCCGGACTTCCCGGCCCGGTGCCGTGCACGCCCGCCGGCATCGAGGCGCTCCTCGCCTTCCACGATGTGCCGGTCGCCGGCCGCGACGTCGTCGTGCTCGGCCGGGGCACCACACTCGGCCGGCCGCTGGCGATGCTGCTGGCCCAGAAGCGGGCCACCGCCGACGCGGCGGTCACCGTCGTGCACAGCGGGGTACCGGACTGGGCGCGGCACACCCGGCGCGCCGACATCGTCATCGCCGCGGTCGGCGTACCCGGCATCCTGCGCCCGGAGCACATCCGGCCCGGTGCGGTCGTCGTCGGCGGCGGGGTCCGCTACGAGGGCCGTCGCCTGCTGCCCGACGTCGACGAGGCGTGCGAGGCGGTGGCCGGTGCGATCACGCCCCGGGTCGGCGGCGTCGGCCCGACCACGGTCGCGATGCTCTTCCGCAACGCCGTCGAACTGGCCGAGCAGGCAACCCACCCCTGATCCCGCCACCCCACCCACCCCGGGGTCCGGCCCCCGCCCACTCCGCCCACTCCGCCCTCGCCCCCGCGCCCGTCGCCCGCCCCCGGGTCCCGCCTGCCCTCCCGGACGTGCGCGGAGCGCACCGCGCCCGCTGTCCGCCCTCCCCGCCGCCCGCCGCCTGCCCCCCTCAGCGTTGATCAAGGAGTAGTTGAGTCACAAACGGCCCGAAACGGGCACGCTTGCTCCTCGATCACGCGGGCGAGTGCGTCGGGCGCGGGACTGTTTCGCGAACGGTGTTTCCGGCGATCTTGGTTAGTAGGTTTCAGCGGCCGGGAAGCGGTCGCTGAAGGTGATGGCGAAGGCGTTCAAC
>NZ_JBFAKM010000056.1:0-33834 GCF_040655695.1 Polymorphospora sp. NPDC050346
ATCGGCCACCTGCTATGGAGCGGCATCGTCGACGAATCCCGGGCACCGAAGATCGCCGAACACCTGCTCGGCCCCCAACTGTTCTCCGGCTGGGGCGTACGCACCCTCGCGCAGGGGGAGGGGCAGTACAACCCACTCGGCTACCACGTCGGCACCGTGTGGCCGTTCGACAACGCCTTCATCGCCTGGGGGCTACGCCGCTACGGATTCCACCAGGAAGCCGGCCGCATCGCCGAGGGAATCATCGACGCGTCCCAGCACTTCCAGGGTCGACTTCCGGAAGCCTTCGGCGGCTACGACCGCGAGTTGACCCGGCACCCCGTCCAGGAACCCGCGGCGAACAGCCCACAGGCCCTGGCCACCGCAGCGCCCCTGCTGCTGATACGCACGCTGCTCGGCCTCGAGCCCTACGGCGATGATCTGGTGGTCGTGCCGGCACTGCCCGAACGGTTCGGTCGCATCGAACTGCTCGACATCCTCGGACGGTGGGGCCGCATCGACGCCATCGGCGTGACATCCCAGGAGGCGTACGCGGCCGACAGATGAGCGTGGCGGCGTTGCCGCTGCCCGATGCCGGTGACCAGTGCTGCGGCAGACAAAGCCGCAGTTCACACCAGCGGCAGCCAGGTTGGGTCTGTATCCGCGGGTATCAGGCGCGCCTGGGCGGGCTGAGATCTGGCCCAGGACAGGGCTGCGTCACACCTGTCCTGATCGCGTCGGCCAAGGCCATGCCCGCCGAGGGCGCGACTCCGTCGTACTGCCGAGATCAATCGTCGGCGACGGCCTTGCGGATCGCGTCGCGGGATTCGGTCACCTGCCGGCGCAGTTCGTCCATGTCCACGCCGACGAGCTGCCCGTTCCGCTTGCGCACCTGGCCGGCCACCACGACGGTCTCGATGTTGCGGGCGTCGGCCCCGAGCACCAGCGTGCCGACCGCGTCGTTGAGCGGCATCGTGTTGATGTCGTCGGCGGCGACGACCAGCAGGTCCGCCTGCTTGCCGGGGGTGAGGGAACCGGTGACGTCACCGAGTCCATTGGTCCGGGCGCCCTGCGCCGTGGCGAAGTCCAGCACGTCGCGTGAGGTGATCCGGTCCGGCGTGGTGTCCGTGCCGTACGCGGCGTTCACCGCACGCATCCGCTGGATCGCGTGCAGGGTACGCATCTGCGTGAACATGTCGCTGGCCAGCGCCACCTCCACGTCGATGCTGAGTCCGGGCCGGATACCGACGGCCAGCGCCTCGTCGATCGCGGGTACCGCCGTCTCCAGGCCGATCTGCGCCTCGGAGGTCGGTGCCAGCGACACGGTGACCCCCGCGTCGCCCATCGCCTGCCACGCCTGCGAGGTGAGGCCCGTAGCGTGGATCAGGGTCAGGTCCGGGCCGAGGAGCCCGTTGGCGGCCCAGCGCAGGATCGCCGCCGACGACGGCATACCGAACACCGCGTCGACGCTGACACCGAGGTCGAGATCGCGCGCGACGGCCGCCAGCTCCGGCCCGTAGGCCAGGGCCGGGCCGGCGATCTCGTCGGTGGCCAACGCCGCCAGGCGCAGGGTCACCAGCCCGCCGTTCGTCCCCTGGTACGCCCCGCACAACCGGGCCAGGTCGCCGGGCCACTGGCGGTCCCACTCACCGAAGTGCGGTCCCATCGACGCGTGTACGCCCCGGATGCCGGTGTCGACCAGCGCCCGGATCGCCGCGTCCGAGTGCGCTGCCGTACGGGAGTTGTGCGAGAAGTCGAGCATCGTGGTGATGCCGGCGTCGAGGGCGGTGAGCGCGGCGAGCCGGGTGCCGACGTACATGTCGTGCGGCGTGTACGCGGGCGCGATCCCGGCCAGCGTCGACATCACGTACGCCCCCAGGTCGGTCACGTCCGGGATGCTGCGGCGCATCTGCGCCTGCCAGGCGTGCCGATGCGTGTCGACGAATCCGGGGCTGACGATCCGGCCGGTCGTGTCGATCACGGTCGCGCCCGCCGCCTCCGGATGCGACCGCAGGTCCGGGCCAACCGCGACGATCCGGTGCTCACGGACCAGCACGTCACCCCGTTCCAGGTCGCCGGTGGCCGGGTCCATGGTGACGACCGTGCCGCCGCTGAACAACATCATCGGGCTCCCCTTTCGCTGTCTGCGCTCACCGGCGGCGCAGGACGTAACCGGCGTGGTAAAGCACCCCGTCGACGAACCGGCCGTACGCCCAGAAACCCAGGTCGTCGCGGTAGACGATCCGGTCGCCGTCGATCCAGAACGCCCCCTGGTACGCGTGCGGCCGGCCGCCCCGCGTTTCGTCGTACCGGCCGTCGGCGGTGAGTTCCTGGTGCAGGAAACCGGTCTCGTCGATCCACATGCCCAGATAGGGGCTCTCGACCGACCTCGGTCCCGGCTGGGGCTCGATCGGAGCGGGCGTGAGTCGGCGGCCGTTGACCAGCGCGATCTCGCCGTCGACGACGATCGCGGCGGCCTGCTCCGGACGCCAGACGATCATCTCCAGCACGGACCTGCCGGAGGTCGGGCCGGCGACCAGGGCGAAGGTGGCCGGGTTTCCGGGAGTGAGCGCGCCGACCCGGTCGGCTGGACGAACACGCAGGCCGGCGAGGGCGACACCGTCGACTACCGCGGGCACGATGGCCAGACCGGTGCAGTCGACCACGATCGCGCCGTCGTCCTCGGCCGCGGTGTGCAGGCCGGTGCCGACCGCGACGATCTCGTTCGTGCCGATCAACAGGTCGGCGGCGGGGAAGTCACCGATCACCGGGTCGAGCGTGTGGATGGCGGCGTTGACGAACATCAGTGGCCGGTGCCGGTCGCCGGTGTTCCCGGCGATCTCCGCCAGTATCGCCTCGTCGAGCATCTGGCTGCTCATGGCGTACCTCCTGGGGTTGGGGTTCGTGCTCCCACCGTCACCGGCGGCGGAGTCGGCAGCCAGGCCGGACCGAACCAGGGTGTGGCGCACCCTGCCTGGCCGGAGCCCGCACGGTTACCGTTGGTGGCATGCCGACGACCGCGCTCGGGGCGTTCCTCACCGCCCGACGCGCCCGGTTGACCCCGGGCGACGTCGGCCTCGTCTCCAGTGGCACCCGGCGCGTCGCCGGGCTGCGGCGCGAAGAGGTCGCGGTGCTGGCCGGGGTGAGCGTCGACTACTACACCCGGCTCGAACAGGGCCGCGAGCGCAACCCGTCGTCGTCGGTGCTGGCCGCCGTGGCCCGGGCGCTCGACCTCGGGCCGGACGCCCACGACCACCTCTTCCGGCTGGCCGGGCTCTCGCCCGGCAGCGCGCCGACCCCCGCTCGACCACAGGTCGGGCAGAGCCTGCGCGAACTGCTCGACGCCTGGCCGGACACCCCGGCCGTGGTCATCGACCGGCGACTCGACCTGCTGGCCGGCAACGCGCTGGCCGACGCGTTCTACGCGGACTTCACCGACGCGGACAACCTCGTCCGGATGACCTTCCTCGACCCGGCCGGTACGACGTTCTTCGCCGACTGGCGTCGCGCCGCCGAGGCGTGCGTGGCGAACCTGCGCCTGGCCCTCGGCCATGACCCGCACGACCGGCGGGCGCGGGAACTGGTCGAGGAGATGGGCGTGGCGAGCGCGGAGTTCCGCAGGCTGTGGGGGCGGCACGACGTGCAGGGCAAGACGCACGAGGCGAAGACGTTCCGGCACGGCGCGGTGGGCGAACTGACGCTGTCATACCACGCGTTCGACGTACGGGACGCGCCCGGCCAGCAGTTGATCGTGTACCGGGCGGAGCCGCACAGCCGCAGCGCCGAGGCGCTGCGGCTGCTGGGCACCCTGGCCGTCAGTCGCTGGCTTCGCTGACCCCGGGCTCGTACCGCCGATTCAGGGCAGCTCGACGCGCTCGATGAGTTCCCGCACCGCGATCATGTCCAGGAAGGCGTGGCAACGCACCACCTTGCCGCCTCGCATCTGCCAGATCCAGCAGTACTCGTTGTGGTAGTCGACGCCGTCGGTGGCCGTCGCGTCACCCTCGAACCGGATGATCACGGTGTCACCGTCGGTCCACATGTCCTTGATCGTCATCCTGAGGATCGACGCCAGCCGGTCCAGGATCGGTGCCGACCCCTCCGCCAGGAACTCGGCCTTGGAGGTGCAGGTGCGACCGTTGACGATCGTCCATCGGACGTCGTCGTGGAGGATCTCGTAGATGTCGCCACCCGCGTTCTGCCGCGCGAAGGCACGCAACACCGCGGCCCGGTTGCGGCCCTCCTCGCCCGGCTTCCCGGGGCCGCGCCCGCCGGCCCGCTCGGCCGGGGCCGCCGAGGCCGCGCCAGCCCCGGCCAGGGCCGTCAGTCCACCGGCGACTCCTGCGGTCAGGAGCACCCGCCGGCTGTGCTGCGTGGCACTGTCTTTCATCATCGTTCCTCCCTAGCTTGCCGATGCGCGTCGCTGCCCTCGCGGTAGAAGACGTATCCCGCGTGGTGCAGCACATCCCCGTCGAAGGTGCCGTCCGCGCTGAATCCGGTGTCGTCGACGTACTCGATCCGGGTCCCGACGACCTGGTACGAACCCGTGTAGGCGCTCTCCCGCCCGCCACGGGCCTCGTCGTACCGGCCGTTCGCCAGCAGCATCTGCCGGATGTGGCCGTCGGCCGTCACCCACATCCCGACGTACGGGTGCGGCGACACGTCACGGGCCCCCGCCGGTGGCGTCGCAGTCTGTGCGGCAGTCGCCGAAGGCGTGGACGCCGGACCGCCGTGCGGCGCCGCGTCGTCGGAGGCGGCACCACCGCTGCCTGCCTCGGCGGAACAACCCGCGAGCAACAGGACGCCGCACGCCGCGCTGAACAGAGCCCCTGGTCTCGAATTCGCCATGTCGACCACGGTAGGTATCCCGTCCGCCGACAGCCTGGTCCCAGTACTCCCAGGAAGAGGCCACCCTGCGTGCTCACTGCACACCCTGGCCAGGCCAGTGCCGCCCAGTGGGTGTTCCCGAGGGCCCTGGCAAAGTCGTGACGGTGCCTGACTTGTGGGGCTTGGGGTAGAAGTGCCGTTGTTGGTGGCAGCAAGACGGGCGGCTGATCTTGTAGCTCTCCTGCCGCATCATTACCTGCCGCCTCGAGGCATCGTTACTGCCAGATGTGCTCGTCTCTTACGGGGTGCAAACGGTGTCTGCCTCGGGAGGCGAGGGGTGTTCCTTCGGCGGTTGGGGACATGACGCCCGCTCGGAGAGCGAGAATCACGGCGTGCACGCGGTCGCGCGCCCCGATCTTTGTGAAGATGCGACCCACGTTGCTCTTGACGGTCGACTCGGCGAGGTGCAGCCGTGCAGCGATCTCGGAGTTGGTCGCTCCGCAGGCGATCTCGACGAGGATCTGATGTTCGCGGGCGGTGAGTTTCGCGACGGAGGCCCGCACCGATGAGTCGGCCGCCGCCTGCCGGGATGGGCCGCTCGTGAGTCGGCCGAGCAGTCGTCGCGTGGCGCTCGGTGCGATCACGGCGTCACCGGCGGCGATCGCTCGGAGCGCGGAGAGGATGTCGCCGGGCTCGGCGTCTTTCGTGAGGAAGCCGCTCGCTCCCGCCTCCAGCCCCTCGATCACGTATTCGTCGAGGTCGAAGGTAGTCAGCAGCAGCACCCGCACGTCGGAGGTGGCCGCCACGATTCGTCTCGTGGCCTCGATGCCGTCGACGTCCGGCATCCGCACGTCCATCACGACAACATCGGGGCGAAGGCTCAGCGACTGGCGGACGGCGTCATCGCCGTCCGCCGCTTCGCCCACGATCTGAATGCCGTCCTGGCTTGCAAGGAACATCCGCATACCCATGCGGTGCAGCGCCTGGTCGTCGACGAGGAGCACCTTCAACGGTCACGTCCTTCCCGCGGAATCGTTGCGCGCACGCGCCATCCGACAACGGTCGGACCGGCTTCCAGTGTGCCGCCGAGCGCATCGACGCGTTCCCTCATGCCGATGATGCCGTGTCCGTCGCTCGAGACGCCGGGCCGGTCGATCTCCGGCACGGCGCTGCGGTCGGCAATCGACACGACGACCTCCTCCGCATCGATCGCTATCCGCACCGACGCGGCGGATCCTGCGCCGCTGTGACGCATAGTGTTGGTCAGGGCCTCCTGAACGAGCCGGAACACGGCGAGTTGGTGCCCGGGCGGCAGCGCTGCAAGATCGCCGTGACGTTCGTCGTCGATGCGAAAACCCGCGCGCCGCACCGATTCTATTAGTGCCCCGAGTTGTGCCAGACCGGGTTGCGGCGTGAGCGGGTGAACGAAATCGTCTTCGGTTGTGCGCAGGAGCCGGAGCACGTGCCGCAACTGGCCGACCGATGCGCGACTCACCTCGCCGATCGCCACGAACGCGCGTTCGGCATCGTCCGGCGCAGAACGCGCCGCGGCCTGGCCGCCCGCCGACAACGACGCTATGACGGAGAGATCGTGTCCGATGAGGTCGTGCATCTCGCGCGCGATCCGCGACCGTTCGGCAGCAACCGCCTCCCGCGTCGCCTCCTCGCGGTGCCGTTTCGCATCCTCACGGGCGCCGCGCATCTGCGATCCGGCAAGCAGGGCGGCCGCGCTCATGGCGGCGACCGGCAGCATCGCCGTCCAGCGTGCGTCGAGTGCCATCTCACCGAACTCTGCCGCACCGATGAACGCGACGAGCGCCGCCGCACCCGCGAGGAACGCGGCGGGCACGAGCACCCGCGTGCCACGTAGCCCCACGTGGAAGAGCAGGATCCATACCGCGAGGTAGGCCCACGGCGGAGCTTCCCCGATGAGTCCGCACACGACGACGCCTACGCCGAGCGCGACGACCGCAACCAGGAGCGCCGGCAGCGGCGCCCGGCGACGGAACACGACCGCGCCGCACGCGACGAGCAGGAAGGGCGCCTCCACGGGCCGGAGGCCCATGGAGGCGTTCACGGAAGCGACCGTGACGAGGAGTGCGAGCGTAATGTCCCACGGCAGCGGGTGGGAGGCGTCGAACGTCCGCACCCGTGCCCGCAGTCGCCTCACGCTCGCCTTCCCGTCTCAGCCATCGAACTTCTTCAGACGCCGCCATGCCATGCCGCCGAGCACCACCAGCCATGTCACCAGGACGACGATCGCAGGGACGGTACCGTACGGTTCGGTGGTGAGTCCTCCCGATCGCATGACGTTGATCGCCGCGAGGGGCATGTAGTCGGTCACTCCGGCCACTTGCTCGGGGAGGAAGGCAGGCAGGATCTGCGGCCCCATCTGGAAGAGCCCGAAGTAGAGGCAGATCGCACCGGCGGCGTTGCGCAAGAGCCATCCCAGCAGGACGCCGAACAGTGCGCCATACGGCAGCATGAGCGTGCCGCCGAGCGCCCCCCAGAACATCTCGGGATCGAAGAGCGACATCCCCACGGCCGAGGGGACCGTACGTGTGACCTGGAGCAGCAGGTACAGTGCGACGGTCGTGGCGACCGCCAGCATGGTGGCAATCCCCGTGACAACGGCGGCTTTTGCGAGCATCACCCCTGTACGTCGTGGGGCGACCGTAAGGCTCGTGCGGATCGACCCGCTCGCGTACTCGGTGCTGACGCTCAGCACGCCGAACACGACGAGCACGAGCATCCCGACCGGATAGATGCCGGTCCAGCCGAATGGGATGTGCGCGCCGTCCGCGCCGCCGAGTGTCGTGCCGTCGATGACCATGTACGCGCACAGGCCGATCGTCAGAACGAACGCGGCTGTCAGGGTCATCCACAGCGACCGTATCGAACAGAGCTTGCGCCACTCCGAGCGCAGGAGTCCGGCTGACGTGATGCGGTGCCCGGCTTGCAGCGTCGCGGGGGCGGAAACGGCGAGTGCGGCGCTCATGCGGCGACCTCCTCGTGGGACGTGTATTCGACGGCGTTTCGGGTGATGTGCATGAACGCCTCCTCGAGCGAGGCGCGTTCGGTGACGAGCTCGTAGAGCGTGACGCCCTCGGCCGCCGCGATGATTCCGACCTCGCGTGCGGTGCACCCGCCGATGAAGAGGGTGTCGTCGTCCGCGCGGCGAACGTCGATGCCCTTGTTCTGCGCAGCATCGGCGAGGCGCCCTGCATCGGGCGTCACGACGCGGGTTGTTTGCGGTGCGACCGACTCGATGACGTCGTCGACGGTGCCCGAGGCGAGCAGGCGTCCCTGACCGATCACGACGAGGTCTTCCGCGATCAGCGACAGTTCGCTCATGAGGTGCGACGAGAGGAAGACGGTGCGCCCCTCTACGGCGAGTCGCACGAGAAGGTGGCGGAGCCAGAGCACCCCGTCGGGGTCGAGGCCGTTGACCGGCTCGTCGAGGACGAGTGTCGTCGGGTCGCCGATGAGCGCGGTAGCGATACCGAGTCGCTGGCTCATGCCGAGCGAGAAGCCACCCGCGCGTTTGTCGGCGACGGCGCCGAGGCCCACCATCTCGAGCACCTCGTGTGCGCGGGCGCGCCCGATGCCGTGGGTCTCCCCCACGACGAGGAGATGATTGAGCGCTGTGCGGCCGGGATTCGCCGACCGCGCGTCGAGCATGACACCGAGGTGCCGCACAGGGTCGGGAAGATCCTGATACCGCCGACCGCCGACCGTGATCTCGCCGCGGGTCGGCCTGTCGAGGCCGACGAGCATGCGCATCGTGGTGGACTTTCCGGCGCCGTTCGGTCCGAGGAATCCCGTGACGACACCGGGCCGTACCGTGAACGAGAGGTCGTCGACGACGGTCTTCTCACCGTAGCGTTTCGTGAGGTTCTGGCTGACGATCATGTCTTCAATCCTTGAGATCGATCGTCTGCGCGGCATCGGCCCGTGGTATCGCTCGTCACCGACCGTGGTATCGCTCCCCCGCCGACCGTCGTACCCTCCGCGCCGAGCGTCCGCCTCGCACGCAAGTGCGCGACGGCGTCGACGACCGTGAGCGCCATGGCGAGCGCGCCGTCGATCCCCGCGCGGTCGGCGGCCGGGCCGATCGCGTCGCTCGTGAACGCCGGCGTGTGCGGTGCCGAGGCGCAACCCTCGATCGCGATGAGCGGATGGATCGCGGGCACGGCGTGCGAGACGTTGCCCATGTCGGTCGATCCGCCCGGCGCCCCCGCGTACGGCTGCGGCGAGCGACCGATCACGGCGAGGTTGCGATCCCACGCGCCGGCGAGCACGGGGTTCTGCACGACATCCGCGTAGGTCGGCGCGGCGTCCTCCCAGCTCCACTCGCATCCCGTGGCGACGGCGCCGCCCTCGAAGCACGCGAGGATCCGGCGTCGCGCGGTCTCGACCGCTTCCAGCGTGTCCGCACGCACTTCGACGCGGACGCGCGTCGCCGACGGGATGATGTTCGTCGCTTCGCCGCCCTCGGAGACGAATGCGTTGGCCCGCGTGCCGTCGGGCAAGTGCTGCCGCAGGAGTCCGAGCGCGACGAGGCCGATCGTCGCGGCGTTCGCGGCGTTCACCCCGTCGGGGCTGGGTGCGCCCGCGTGACCTGGACGGCCTCGGAAGGACACGTCGAACCGCGCGACGGCCTGGGTACGCACGTCGGCGCAGCGCAGGTCGTGCCCCGGGCCGCCGTGCACCATGAGCGAGAAGTCGACGTCGTCCCACGCCCCGGCCTCGAGCATGAGGATCTTCCCGCCGCCGTGCTCTTCGGCCGGAGTGCCGAGGAGCTTCACGCGAAGGCCGATGGCGTCGGCGACGCTCGCGAGCGCGATCGCAGCTCCGACACCGGCCGCGGCGATGACGTTGTGACCGCACGCATGTCCGATGCCGGGAAGCGCATCGTACTCGGCACAGATCGCGACGGTGATGTCGCCCTCACCGTAGGTCGCATCGACCGCGGTGGCGAGCCCGAAGGCTCCTACGGTCGTCGTGAATCCGGCTGCACGGAGGGTGCCGGCCACGCGCGCGGCGGCGTGATGCTCGGCGAACGCGAGTTCGGGATTGCGGTGGATGTCGGCACTCAAGGCGATGATCGAGTCCTCCCATGCCGCCCGCGAGGCGAGCACGGCATCGCGGATCTCATCGGTCGCGTGGTCGGAAGGTTGCTGTGGTGCGATGGTCATCGGTCCTCGATCGTCTGGGCGGTGGGAAGGTCTGGTGCGGACTGCGGCGCGGCGGCGGGCGTTGTGACCCGGATCCGCAGCCCGACGACCGCGAGGACGAGAGCTATTGCGAGGCAGATGGCCCACACGGCGAAGAACGACAGCGGGGTCGACTGGGCATCGGTCGTGGCGTCGGCGGTGCTCGCTGTCACGAACAGAGTCATGACGAGCGCGAAGACCGCACCGGCCGCCGCCCCCGCCGCCGTGCGTGCCGTGTTGAACAGTGCCGAGGCGATCCCCACCGAGTCCGCCGGCGCATTGCGCACGACGACGGCCGGAAGGACCGCGAGAAGGACGCCCGCCGAGACCCCGCCGATCGCCATGGAGGTGATGAACAGCGCGCTCACCGCCGCGAAGCAGATCATGAGAGCGAAGCTCGCGGCTGCGACTACTCCCGCGAGCGCGATTGCGCGCGGCGCCGAGATCCTGCGTGCGAGGCGATCACCGATGAGCGTGCCGAGGAACGCCGCGAGCGCGTACAGGACGATGATCGCGCCGGCGGTCGCGGGCGCGATTCCGAGTCCGTAGCCGTCGCGCGCGGAATCGCCGAGGAGCCAGAGGAAGCTCGCCGTCTGCCCGCCGTAGGTCTGTGCGCCGAAGAGCACCGATGCGATGATCGGCAGCCCGATGCCATCGCGGGTGAGCATCGTCAGGTCGACGAGTGGATCCTGGATCCTGCGCTCGACGAACACCCAGAGCGCCAGCAGCACGGTGCCGCCCAGGATCAGGGCAATCGTGCGCAGGTCGAACCAGCCCCACGTGCCGGCTTTCGAGACACCGGTCAGCACGGCTAGGAGACCCGCCGTGAGCAGGATCGCGCCGATCACGTCGACGCGTCCGTGTCTGCGCACCGTCGTCTCGGGGACGAGCAGCACGACGACCGGCACGCACAGCGCGATGAACACCGCGGGGATCAGCAGGACGATGCCGAGGTCGCCGATCGCGCCGAACAGGAGTCCTGACAGGAGCGAGCCGACGGCGGCTCCGAGGGTGAGGGCGCCGACGAGGACGCCGATGCTCTTGCTCGCTGACCGTTCGTCTCGCGCGCGGACGATCGCGAACTCCAGCGGGAGGAATGCCGCCAGCGGGGCCTGCAGCGCCCGGCCGAGAAGGAAGACCTCGAAGCTCGGCGCGAACGCGACGACGAAAGAACCGACGGCCACGAGAGTGGACGCCACGACGAGGAGGCGCTTGTGGCCGAACATGTCGCCGAGCTTGGCGAGGATGGGTACGCACGCGACCGTCATGAGCATGTACATCGCGTTCACCCAGTTCAGCGCGCCGGCGCCGACGTCGAACTGTTGACCGATGGCAGCGAGCAGCGGCGAGAACCAGCCTTGGAGCGCGCCGCTGCCGAACTCCATGACGACGAGGAAGCCCACGACGCCGAACGTCGAGCGAGCTCTCGGAAGTCTTCGCTGCATTGGCGGCTCCTCACACGGTGTCTCAGAGAATGCACCACGGTGGCTCGGTGCGGCAGCGCGAGGGCCTAAGGTGCAGGTTCATGAACACACGCGAGGGTTCTACGCAGGTTCACAGTCTCGATGAGACCGATCGGCGACTGATCCATGCACTCCAGATCAACCCGCGGGCTCGCTGGGCAGCGATCGCCCCGATCATCGGAGTGGATTCGGTCACGCTCGCCCGCCGCTGGGAGCGACTGACCGAGGACGGGCTGGCGTGGGTCGCTGGTCACCCTGGCGCCGAGGCACGCGGACCGTCCGCCATCCTCGAGGTCGGAGCGGAGCCTGGCGCGACCTTACAGATCGCGAGCGCACTCGCTGCCGACCCCGAGGCGTTCACGGTCGATCACACCGCCGGAGGGCGCGATCTCCTCGTGATGGTCGGTGCCGCCGACCTGAACGGCCTGAGCGAGTACATCATGGGCCGGTTGCGTCGGCTCGAGGGTGTGCGCGCCACCCGCACGCACATCCTCTCGTCGCCGTTCACCCACGCGGGCCAGTGGCGTCTGCGGGCGTTGTCGGCAGGTGAAGCCACGGCCGTCGAACGCACGGTCGTGTCTTCGATGGCTACGCGCGCCCGCGTCGATGCGCAGTTGGAGCACGAACTGCTGCAGATCCTCGGCCATGACGGACGCGCGACAGTCGCCGCCATCGCGAGGAGTCTGGGGATCGGGCAGCGGCGGATCCGCGAGACTCTCACGACGCTCAGCGCCCGCGGGCGACTCGTCGTGCGCACGGAGATCGCGCGCGCACACTCGGGCTGGCCCGTTCACGCGTGGTACTTCCTGCGGGTGCCGGCTGCCATGGCGGACCGGGTGGGATCGGCCATCACGCGCCTCAGCGAAGTGCGTCTGGCCGTCTCGACGATCGGTCCCTACAACCTCGTGCTGTCGGTGTGGATGAAGACCCTCGCCGACGTCCAGCGACTCGAAGTCGCCATCGAGGAGAGTGTCCACGGCGTGTCCATCGCCGACCGCTCGGTGGTGCTGCGCAGCTTGAAGAAGGAGGGGATGCACGTGAACGCGCAGGGTATGGCAACCGGCGTCATGGTTCCTCTGCCGACATCTTTACTGCACGGATAGGGGCATCCCAACAGTGAATCTGCATCCCGATGCGGTTGGCGATCACACAACGTATCGTGCCGCTCCATGACGTACGCGCAGCCAGCCGTCGGGGTGTTCGATCTGTTCACGGTCGGGATCGGCCCGTCGAGCTCGCACACCGTCGGCCCGATGAAGGCCGCTGCCGAGTTCGTCGGGTTGATCGGCGAGCGAGGCGTCATCGAGCAGGTGGCACAGGTTCGCGTCGAGATCTTCGGCTCCCTCGCCGCGACGGGTGCCGGTCACGGCACGTTCACGGCCGTCCTGTTGGGGCTGGCCGGCGCACGCTCGGACGAGATCACGCCCGACGAGATCACCGCGCATCTCGACGAGATCACGCGCACGGGCATGGTCTCCCTCGGCGGGCGACACCCCGTCCCCTGCCGGATGGAGGACTTCGTCCTGCGCCCGCTGACCGTACACCCCCGGCACCCCAACGCCCTCTCGTTCACCGTGGTCGACGCCGCCGGCGACGAGCTCGCGAGCGAGACGTACTTCTCGGTCGGCGGCGGGTTCATCGTGCGCGAAGGCGACGAATCCTCTGCCGACCAGCCCGAGCCGCAGACGCCTCCCCTGCCGTTCCGTTCGGGGGCGGAGCTTCTCGCCGTGTGCGACGAGACCGGCCTCGCGGTGAGCGACGTGATGCGCGAGAACGAGCGCGCCCGACGCTCGGACGACGAGATCAGGGCGGACCTCAAGCACATCTGGGACGTCATGGAAACGTGCGTGCGCTCGTCCATCGGTCGCGCGGGCGTGCTGCCCGGCGGCTTGCAGGTACGCCGCAGGGCGGGCGACTGGGCGGCGCGGCTGGCAGCGGAGGATCCCGACCACGACGGCGAGCACTGGCAGCAGCGAGTGAACCTCATCGCCCTCGCCGTGAACGAGGAGAATGCGAGCGGCGGGCGGGTCGTAACCGCGCCGACGAACGGGGCGGCGGGCATCGTGCCCGCCGTGCTCTACTACGCGCTGCACTACACGCCCGCGGGTCGATCGACGGCCGAGGGCGCTCGCGAAGAGGTCATCGAGCGGTTCCTTCTCACCGCGGCGGCGATCGGCACCCTGTACAAGGCCAACGCCTCGATCTCGGGTGCCGAGGTCGGTTGCCAAGGGGAGGTCGGATCGGCGTCGTCGATGGCGGCTGCGGGACTGGCCGAGATCATGGGCGGGACCCCTCGCCAAGTCGAGAACGCCGCCGAGATCGCGATGGAGCACAATCTCGGCCTGACGTGCGATCCGATCGGCGGGCTCGTGCAGATCCCGTGCATCGAACGCAATGCGATCGCCGCGTCGAAGGCCATCAACGCGGCGCGAATGGCCCTGTGGGGCGACGGCGAGCACCGCGTCTCGCTCGACCAGGTGATCACGACGATGCGCGACACGGGCGCAGACATGAGCCACAAGTACAAGGAGACGGCGCTGGGTGGCCTCGCCGTCAACGTGGTCGAGTGCTGACGGGGCAAGTGCTGACGGGCCGAGGGTCGACATGCTGAAGCGCACGGTGTTCGCGGGAGGTACCGTGTTCGACGGAGCCTCGACCTCGCGGGTCGACGTCGCCGTGAGCGGTGACCGCATCGTCGACGTCGGAACCGGCCTGGACGGCGATGACGTCGTCGACTGCTCGGAGATGTCGATCGTTCCCGGGCTGTTCGACTGCCATGTGCACGTCATGGTGCGAGACCTCAACATCTCCCGTGCCGAACAGGAGCCGTTCTCTCTCCAGTACTACGAGGCTCTGCGCAATCTATCGCTCCTCCTCGATCAGGGGATCACCTCGGCGCGCGATGCAGCCGGTGCGGACCTGGGCGTCAAGCGGGCGATCGAGCAGAAGCTCATCGAGGGGCCGCGCCTGCAGATCGCGCTCGTCATGCTGTCCCAAACCGGAGGCCACAGCGATCTGCACCTCCCTTCCGGCGGTAGCCGTTCGATGTCGATGATGATGCCGCACCCCGGGCGGCCGCGCGCGGTGCGCGACGGAGTAGACGACGTGCGCCGCGGTGTGCGAGAGGTGCTGCGCGCGGGGGCCGACACGATCAAGATCGCAACCACCGGGGGCGTCATGTCGCCGGGGGACGATCCGCGACACACGCACTTCCGCGACGACGAGCTTGAGGTGATCGCCACCGAGGCAGCCGCCGCGGGGACCGACTTCTTTGCGCACGCACAGGGCACCGAGGGGATCAAGGCGGCGCTCCGACACGGGGCGCGCTCGATCGAGCACGGGTATCACCTCGACGACGAGGCGATAGATCTCATGCTGCGCGCGGACGCTTGGCTCGTGCCGACCCTCTCGGCAACCCGAGCGATCGTCGACGCTGCCGACCGCGGCGTGCCGATCCCCGCCGGGAGCCTGGCACTCGCGCGTGAGGCTCTCGAGGCGCACCGGGCGAGTTTCGCTCGAGCGGTAGACGCGGGCGTCAAGATCGCGATGGGCACCGACTCCCCGCCCTACGCCCACCCCTCGGCGAGCAACCTCGACGAGTTGCAGCTCATGACCGAGGCATCGTCGATGACACCGCAGGACGCGTGGCGGGCTGCCACCTCGAGTGCTGCGGCGTTGCTCCGGCAGGACGGCCTCGGTGCCATCACCCCGGGGATGCTCGCCGATCTCGTCGTGGTGGACGGCCGCCTCGACGACCTGCGGGGACTGCGCGACCGCATCCGCCACGTGAGCCTCGGCGGGCAGCGCGTACGGTGACCTGAGGCGCCACGTCACGGCGCCACGTCACCGCACGCGGCTGCAGTCACCACGTGCGGCTGTGGTCACCGCGTGTCCGCCAGGAACGCGGCGATCGCGCTGGCAGCGCGCGCGGGCTGGTCGTTCTCCCACGCGTGACCGGCCCCCGCGAGCACGAGGACATCGGCGTGTGCGATCTCCCCCGCCATCGACAGCACATCCTGGATCGGCACCATCGCATCGTCGCGTCCGTGCACGACAAGGGTTCTCGCGACGATCGCAGCCAGACGCCCGCGGGTGTCGAAGGCACGCGTCGCCGCGAAGCGACGCATGAGCGCGTCGTTGCGGGCGGGCGCGATTTGGCGGCCGCCATCCCCCGTGGCGGGGGCGACCGTTGGCGCCATCCGCGCGAGGAGAGCACGGGCTTTCTCGTCGTCGCCGGCCTCGAGCGCGCCCAGAAGCCCCACCACGGGGCCCGCGAGCCGTTCGGGTCGGAACGGGGCCTGCGAGGTCGCGCCGAGCACGAGAGTGTCGAGAAGGTGGGGATAACGCAGCGCGAAGGCTTGCGCCACCATCCCGCCGAACGACGTTCCCAGAACGTGCGCGCGCGAGAATCCGAGCGCCGTGATCAGCGCGGCGAGATCATCGGCCAGATCGTCGGTCGTGTAGGGCACCGGTGCGAAGGCGGTTTCGCCCCGATCCCGCTGGTCATACGTGATCACGGTGAAAGCGGACACGAGGTGCGGCCGCAGTTCGGCGAAAAGCTCCTGCCCCACCTGCAGCCCGTGAACGAGGACGAGGGGAGGCCCGGCGCCCTCGACGCGGAATGATGTCACTCCGTCGCCGGTGGAGACACGCGACGCTTCGCCTCCCGTCATCCGCGTTACCAGACCTTGCGCTGGCGGGCGTCGGCGACCAGGTCGGGGTCGGGAATGAGCGCCTTCGACGCCACCGTGGCGAGCGACTGCTGCGAGAAGTGGAAGCCGAAGTCCTCGGCGACGAGCTTGCGCCACGGGCGGTTGAGGATGTTGTGCGTCGCCCAGCGCGCGAACCGAGGGCGCTTCATGATGTCGCGCGCGAGCTGCCATGCCTTGGGTACGAGTTCCTCACGGGGCAGCACGTCACTGACGAGCCCGTACTCGAGCGCCTTCCGTGCGGGAATCGATGTCCCGCCGTAGATGGCGTACGCGGCGCGCTTCGTGCCCATGAGGTGCTGCAGCGCGAGTGCGAGACCGTCACCTGGTGCCGTACCGACCATGAAGTGGGGGTCCATGAAGTCGGCGTCCTCTGCCGCGAGCGTCACGTCGCACATGAGCGCGAACTCGGTGTGGATCCCGGGCCCGTTCACCGCCGCGATGGTGGGGATGTCGATGTTGTTGACGAAGTTCTCGATCAGCTTCCACGCGTCGATCGTCTGCTGGAAGATGTAGTCCGGCGTCTCTTCGACGAGCGGCTTGGGCCAGGTCTGTCGCGGGTCGCCCCGGAACCAGGTCTCTCCCGTGCCCGTGATGATAAGCACGTGGTTCTCGGGGTCGTTCCCCACGTCCTGCCATACGCGGTTCCAAGCGTTGTGGGCGGCCCAGTTGTGCACGTACGGTCCGCCGTCCGTGTGCAGGCGTAGTTCGAGGATGCCGTCCTCTCGGCGCATCTCGAAGAAGTCGGCGTAGCGCCGCGAGTACTCCTCGAGGGGCGTGGGGGCCACATAGCCATCCCATCCGAAGCTCGACGTGTCCACCATGGTGAGTCCCTTCGTCGGAGCGAGCCGTACCCGCCCGCTAATGAGACAACTTATCTCCCTAAGAGGAGCGACCGCGCGCATCCGGACCGACATCGCAGGGAAAGGACGCTGATTGGTCGGTCGACGAAGATTACGAGACTCAGAGGCGGTGATCCCGCCACAATCCGGCTACGACGAGTTCGACGATCTCGCGTGCGTCGGTGAGCGTGAAGGGGCGCGACCGGCGCAGGACGAACCATTGCACGGGGCCCGCGAGCATCATGTTGACGAAAGGCGCCTCGACGGGCGGTAGCTGCTCGGCCTCGGTTGCCTGGTCGAGGCGCCGCTGCAGGTCGTCGGTGCGACGATCGAGGAGTTCGAGCCCCATGCGGTGCAGCCCGTCTCCCTCGTCGACGCGCCGGAGGAGGATCTGCAGGACTGCACGACCCGTCGGCGTGGCAGAGGCCTCCGCGAATGCATGCAGGAATGTCGTGAGGTCGTGGACGACGTCGCCGGTGTCGGCGATCGGCACCGACGCCTCGGCGAACCGGGCGAGCACGTCGCGCAGGAGATCATCTCGGTTCGGCCACCGTCGGTAGACCGTCGCGCGCCCGACCTTTGCGCGGGCGGCGAGCTCTTCGTACTGCAGTCCGTCGACGCCCTTCTCGGCGAGGATGTCGAACGCTGCAGCCGACAGCCGTTCGGTGACCTGACGCGTTCGCCCGCCGGGGCGACGCGCCCGTGATCCGTCCCCAGCCATGCGCCCTGGCCCTCCGTTCGACGCCTCCCGACCTTATCCGTCGCGCGACGGCTTCCGAAAACCCGCAGCCAACAATTGCCTTTTCGCTCGCGCTTTTGGGTGAGAGTGAGGATTACTGCGCCACGTAGGTGATGAGTGCCCAGTTCCTGCATCTTCGACGCACCGGAACTACTGCACACAACAATGACCGAAATCTTCGGCGCAGAAGGCGTCGTACCCGACTCCTGGAAGTGGACAATGACTCAAACAACCGCGAGCCCCCTTCAGTTCTCGGCCCGAGACGACGGTCGATGGAGCGCCCGGATCGTGTGGTGGGTCGCGATCCTCATCGTCGCGAACACGCTCGTCGACACCGTCATAGTCGCGCCGCTGCTCGTGCTGCCGCAGATGGCGGAGTTCTTCGGCACCGACCAGAGCGCCTGGCTCAACGCCAGCGCGATCCTCGCCGGCGCGATGTGGGCGCCGCTCCTGGGCAAGAGCGCTGACGTCTACGGCAAACGTCGCGTGCTGGTGCTCGCACTCCTCGTGGGCGGCGTCGGCGCACTCGTGTGCCTCGTCGCGCCCAACGTGGGAATCTTCCTGCTCGGCCGGGTCATTCAGGGAGCCGCCGTGGGCTCGGTGTTCATCACTGTCGTGTACATCCGCCAGGTCTTTCCCGCCCGCGTGGGTATGACCTCGGTCGGCATCGTCACCTCGGGGTCGGCGATCCTCGGGATCGCGTCCCCCTTCCTCTTCGAAGCGGTGGTCGAGGCGTTCGACTTCCGCGCGGTGTTCGTGCTGTCCGCCGCGCTCGCACTCGTGGCCGCGGCCGCCGTGCGCGTGTTCCTGCCCGAGTCGCCCGTGCACGCACGTGGTCGTGTCGACGTCGCGGGCACCCTCCTGCTCGGACTCGGTCTCGCCGGAGCACTCTCCTATATCAGTCTCGGCCCCGCCGTGGGCTGGACGAACATCGGACTGATCCTCCTTCTCGTCCTGGGCGCCGTGCTGCTGGTGGCATGGGCGTTCACGGCACTGCGGATCCCCGAGCCTGCCGTCGATCTGCGCATGCTGACGCGCCCCGTAATCGCGACACTGCTGGTCGTGATGCTCGGCACCGGCGCCTACCAGGCACTTCTGCAGCTGATGGGCATCATCGGACAGACGTCGCCGGCCAACGGCCTCGGCTACGGTCTCGCGGGTGAGAGCGGTACGCTCGGCCTCCTGTTCGCGGCGCCGGCGCTCGGTGCCGCGACCGGCGGAGTACTCGCGGGATGGCTGGGAGGTCACATCGGCCCCGCGCGCACGCTCGTCGGCGGCATGCTCATCGGCACGATCTCGGCCCTCGGCCTCCTGTTCTCGACCGCATCGTTCGTGCCCGCCGTCATCTGCGCCGGTCTCCTCGGATTCACCACAGGCGCGGTGGTGACCTCGGGCTTCAACCTCTCGACGACGCTCGTGAGCGAGGAAAAGCAGGGCGTCGTCGCCGCCCTCGTGCAGGTAATGCTGGGCGTCGGCGCGGTCGTGCTGAACATTGTCGGTGGAAGCGTGCTGAGCGCCACCGCGATCACCGGCAGCTCCGCACCCTCGTCGGCGGGCGTCAACCTTTACGTCGTCGTGATGCTCGTCGCCTTCGCTGTAGCCACGGTCGTGGCCGCATGGATCGCGGGTCGCGCCCGGCGGGTGCCCGTGGCCTGAGCCGCGCCGCCGATGTCATGAAGCCGACAGGGGAACCCGTAGGACGCCGGGACGTTGTGACTGGGTCCCCGGAAAGTGGTCCACCTGTTGTGAGAGCCCGATGCCCCAGGATGGGGCCAGGAGGAATCATCACGATGGGTACCCGACGACGGCACACGCTGGAGCAGATCATCCGCAAGCTGCGCGAGGGCGAGAAGCTGATCGGCCAGGGCGCCGCCGTGCCGGAGGTGTGTAAGCAGTTGGAGGTCCAGCTACCCCAACACAGCGGAGCTACCGCACCCTGCCCTCGCATCGGGCGCGTTTCAGCAGGTCACCCTACCTACTGGCGGTGATGCTCGCGGCTGCGGATCCTTGTTGCGTCAGCTGGCCGCGCTTGTACTCCAGCCGGGGAGCGTGATCACGGCTCGGCAGCATGAGCAGGCCGCCAGATATCATGTTGGGATGGGTCGATTTCTTGCACTCTTCAACGGCGCGGCTGATGAGGTCGGCAAGGCCGAACTCACCGAACAGCGCCAAAGTGAGTTCATCCACGCCTGGGCGTCATGGGCGCAGGCCAACGAGAAAGCTCTCATCGACCCCGGCGCTCCATTGAACGCGAAGAAGCTGATCACGGCGCAAGGGGTCGAGGACCTTACCGACGCCATGACCGGCTACACCATTGTGGAGGCGGACTCGCACGACGAGGCAGTTCAGATCTTCGCCGGGCATCCGCACCTGCGGCTATTCGCCGGAAACTCGATCGTAGTCCTGGAATGTCCGCCTCGGCCCAGCTGATACGCCGACACCGCCACCAAGCCACGAAAAGCCATGCCTTTGGGCATGGACACCAGCGACCACAGCCGGCGGATCGCTGCGGACCCCACCGTCGACTCGCGATACAGACGCACGGCACGCGCCCGCAACTCGGCGGCGGCGTCCAGTCGGTCGAAGTAGTTGTCGTGCTCGTAGAAGAAGTCCGCACGGCGTCGTGCGGTTCGCCGAGACCGGGCGGGAAGTCGGTGGGGTCGGCGAGTGCGGCAGCGCGGCCAACGGCGTCTGGTAGCGCTGGTCCAGTGCGACCAGGGCGCGTGCGGCGGCCAGGTAGTCACGCACGAGTTCGGTGACCTCCGCGGGGTCGACTGTCACGCCGCTGCCTCGTCGGCCAGCGCGGTGCGTACGTCGGCGCCGAGCCGTTCGGCGTCGGTGTCGGCGAAGTACTCCGGATCGACGTCGAGGACCTCTGCCAGACGCAGCCACAGGTCGATTTGGGGAGACGACGGTTGACTCTATGGGGACGTCGGCTGGTAACGTGCCCGTGCCTTTGACAGGTGACGGTGCCATCCGGCCGACGGCGCCGTTCTCCGGCTACCCGGACGTGTCCGCCTCCAACATCTCGTTGTATGTGGGAGGCGGACAGGGACTTCCCCCTGCCGGGGTTGGCGAGGGCTGGCGAAGGAGTCTTGGGCTTGCTGGTGGCGCAGGTGGCCGCGTGGTGGTGGGAGCGCCCAAGCTGGGGATCGGCGCGACCTGCGTGGCGGCCCATTCCGTCAACATGGGTCGGTCCACCAAGGTGATTCGGCAGTGTCGTGCAACCTCCCGCGCCGGCCGCGTCGGCGTCCCTGTCGTCACCAGCAACGCCACGTCCGCTCTGTGGACGTCACGAGCGGTGCCGGCAAAGCGCTGCACATCCGGGCTACCCAGTTTGCCCTTGTATCGCTTGCACTGCACGACTACCCGCCGCCCATCGGGCGTGTAGGCGATCACGTCGGCTCCCATGTCATTGGCGCCGCCGCACACGCTGACCTTGCGGAACCCGCTCACGCGCATCAGCCGTGCAACATACCGCTCGAACTGAGGACCGGTCATCGAGTCCGTGACGGCGATATTGCGTTCCCAGTCCGCCAATCGCCGCGCCCGCCGTACACGCGTCCACAGCCAGAAGCCCGCGCCAGCGACCACTACAAAAGCAAGAAGGGCGGCAGGGACCGGGTGCCGCTCGACGAACTCGATCACCAACCAGACCAGCACAAGCAGCAACATGCCGGTGAGCAACAGCATTTCACCTGAGTACTTGCGACGAGTACGGCGCTGACGTCGGGCCATGCCCACGACCTCCCCAAGCCTGAGCCAACACTGGCTGCCAGTGAGCAGCGAGTGATCACTGTAGATGCGGGGTACGACATTTCAATCGAAGCCGACCGCAGGGTCGTACGGGTCGATGATGAGCAAGGCGACGACCGCCCGACACGGCCACGATCGTCTACACGGCCGTCCGCGCCCCTACGGGCGGGTACGGCATGAACTGCGGCATCGCCGACGCCGACAACCTCACCTGGAAACTCGCCGCCGTCCACCACGGCTGGGCCGGCCCCGCCTGATCGACAGCTATGAGGCCGAACGCGGGCCCGTCGCCCTGGCCAGCGCCGATGAAAGTCACCGGCACCTGGTCGAGGCCGTCACCGCCCACCGCACCGGCGCCCCGCCCCCGGCTCGCCACGGCGAAGGCCTCGTCCTCGGCTACGCCTACAGCTCGAACGCCGTCCTGCCCGACGGCACCGCCGCGCCCGACCACGATGCGGTGGCCAAGTACGTCCCGACGGCCCGTCTCGGCCACCGACTTCCCGCACGTCTGGCAGCAAGACGGCGACCGGCGGGTCTCCACCCTCGACCTGCTCGGGCCGAGGCCGACCCTGCTCGCCACACCGGCCGGGGCGGCCTGGGCAGACAAGGCAGCGCGGTCGCCGCCGAACGACGGATGCCGCTGCGCACACCCGGTCGGTCCCGACGTGCTCGGCGGCCCGGGCAACTCGTCCACCAGCGTGTTCGACGTGACGGCATTCGGGGTCGTTTTCGTCCGGCCGGACGGACATGTCGGCTGGAGGAGCCGGCACACACCCGACATCGCCCCGGAGGTCGTCCTGAACCGGCTGCCGGTCCGCTGATCACGTACCTGTGATCGCGGTGACGGGATCAGACGGCCACCTGGTCCGGGCCGTGGCCGGCGAGGGCATCGCGTAGGGCGAGTCGGTGCCGTCGCCGGATCTCGGCCTGCCGGAACGCTTGGTGGTCGCCGGGCGTCTCGGGGAGCAGCGCCGGCACCGTTCGTGGTTTGCCGTCGTCGTCGACGGCGACCATGACGAGGTGTGACGTGGCGACGGTGGTGGCCGGGACGGCCCGGTCCCAGCGGTCCGCGGTGACCTTGACCGCGACCTCCATCGAGCTGCGCCCGGCCCAGGTGATCCTGGCCTGTACGTGCACGACGTCACCCACGCGTACGGCCTGCAGGAAGACGGTCTCGTCCATGGCGGCGGTGACCGCGGGGCCATCGGAGTGCCGGGCGGCGACGACCCCGGCGACGGAGTCGATGAGGTTGAGGATGCGTCCGCCGTGCACCGTACCCATCAGGTTGGTGTGGTGCTGGTCCATGATCTGCGACAGGGTCAGTTGCGACGCCGACGGCGGTCGCCCCGGTGGTGTCATCGCTGTCTCGTCCGTTCCAGAAAGGTGGCGCCACGGACGGGACGGCGAACGCCACCGCGGCCAGGGGCCGTGGCGGGACGCGCGTCCGGCCCACCCGCGAGGCCGTCGGCAGCGCACACGCCGACCGTGTGCGCAGCGCGGGCAGGTCTTCGGACTCGTGGGCACGACCGGGGGTACCGGTCTCCTACCGGCCGTCGCTTCCCGGACCGTTGCGGTCCAGTGCTCTGTTGACGGCGTTCGTTCCCACTCACCGCTGCGGGGCAGTCCCGGTCTCGCACCGGGTTCCCTCTTACGACGCCCGCCCTGGTGGGACGGGCATACCAGCGCCATCGGCCACCATAGCCGTGTGCGGGCCGGCGTGCCGTGGCGCCGGGCACACCGGAAAAGAGCGAGGCCGGGTGCCAGTACGTGTCGTAGACCCGACAGGTTCCGCCGGTTACCGGCTCTTCACAGACCAGGGTGTAGTCGTGGCCTGAAGCCGCCGGTCTCGAGCAGGGACCTGGCGATGTAGTCGGTGATGTTGCGGAATCCGAGCGCGGAGCCGCGGAGGTGTTCGAGCCGTCCGTTGATCGCCTCGGTCGGGCCGTTGGATGTGCCGGGCCGGTCGAAGTAGGCCAGCACGTCGTCGGCACGCTTCTTCAACGTCCGACCCAGCGTGATGACCTCGCTCCGCACGGCCGGGACGCCGGCGCTGACCGAGTCGATCAGCGCGGTCATCAACACGCGGCCACGAGCTCGTCGAGTCTGCAGAAGGTCGTTAGATCGGGGTGGGCGAACGCGTGCGAGCGGTCGCCGACGGTAGCGTCGAGCACGGTTCTCTTTCAGGATGAGCGTGTAGGAGCCTTTCCCTCTGGAAACCTCGACATCCATCTGGGACCGCCGCGCCAGCTACACCCTCATCTGGCGAAGAGCTGCTCTAGCCGCGACTACACCCCAGTCCCTGGGAGTAGGTCCATCTGTCGAGGGATCCGCGATCACGGCCGATGGCGGAAGCTGATGCGCATCAGCCGACTGTCAGCCCAGTCTTCGAGCCGAGTCGGCCGGATGGTGCCAGGGTCGTGGGGCTGGTTGAGATCCGCGACGATCTCCGCCAGCACGGCCTGACGTTCAGCTGGGTCGGTGACAGGCGCGGCCCGCGCAGGCAGATCCGCGCGGATCCCGTTCTTGAGGTGGAAGGTGAAGTTGGGATTGGCGAGAAGGTTCGCATGCCAGTCGGTCGCGGCACCGCCGGCGCCGCTACACAGGTAGGTGGTGCCCGCAGCTCGGTAGAAGAAGATCTCGATGCGGCGTGGCCGGCCGGTGCGGCGCCCCAGCGTCGTGATGTCGATGATCCGTTCGCTGGTGCCTGCGGCGGGGGTGATCTCGATGGCTCGCCGGATGTGATCGGGCAGGTGCGACAGAGACGCGTCACGTACGGAGTCGTTCCATCCGGTCGTGTCTGGACTGCTCATGCGGTCTCGGTCTGAAGGGCGGGCCCGAGGAGGAGTCCACCGTCGATGACGTACTCCGACCCCGTGATGAACGACGCGTCTGATGACGTGAGGAACAGGAGAAGCCGGGTGACGTCGGTCGGCTCTCCAAGTCGGGGGATGGCGAACGGCTCGGGTGAGTAGAAGTCGGCGATTGCCGCGGTGGCGCCGGCTGCTGGTTCTTGGATGAAGGGGGTCGCGATCACGCCGGGGTGGATGGTGTTCACGCGGATGTGGTCCCGGCCGAGCTCGAGCGCTGCCGTTCGGGTAAGGCCTCGCACGGCCCACTTGCTGGCGACGTACGGCGCGTAGTGCGCCGTGCCGCCCAGGCCCATCGTCGAGGCGATGTTGACGATGGCTCCCCCTGTTGCGCGTCGCAGAGCGGGGGCGGCGACCTTGATCCCGAGGAAGGTCCCTGTGAGGTTGATGTCGAGGATGCGCGACCACGTGGCCTGGTCCGTGTTCTCGATCGGCGCCGGCGGGTTCTGGACGCCCGCGTTGTTGACGAGCACGTTCAGGGCGCCGAAGGCACTCTCGGCGGCTAGCACAGCGGCGGACCACGAGCTCTCGTCGGTGACGTCGAGGCGGGTGAAGTGAGCGCGGGTCCCGAGTTCGTCGGCGAGAGCGGCGCCGCGTTCGGTGTCGATGTCGCCGATCACCACGTTCGCTCCCTCCGCGTGAAAGGCGCGTACGTGGCTCGATCCCTGGCCACCGGTCCCACCGGTCACGAGCACGGTCTGGTTGTCGAAGCGGTTCATCCGATGTTCCTTCGGTACGTGGGTGGCTGACCGGGATCATCGGCGATGAACGATCAGCCGATGGCGAGCCGAGCGACTCACCACTGCCCTGACACTAGATTGGTGGCAGTGGCGAGTCAAGCCACTCACCTCGTATGCTCGGTCCATGAGCAGGGTCGTACCGACGTACCACCAGCGCGTCGCCCAGGAAAAGCGCGCGCTGATCGTGACCGCCGCGACCGCACTGTTCCTCGAGTTGGGCTACGACCGGACATCGCTGGCGCGGATCGCAGAGCGCTCGGGTGTCTCGCGGGCCACCTTGTTCAAGCAATTTCCGAGCAAGGCTGCCCTGTTCGACGCCATCGTCACCGAGTCCTGGTCAACCGCTGACGAGGAGGATCCTCCGCCGGCAGGCAACGTCGTTGACGGGCTCAGCGCCATCGGTCGCCGTTACGCCGAGCTGTTGAGCCGGCCCCAGATGACCGACCTGTTCCGGATCGTCATCGCCGAGCTGCCGCGGTTCCCGGAGCTGGCCCATGCGCAGTTCTCGCACGGGAAGATGCCCTACTTCGAGTCCGTACGCAGCTACCTCCTGGCTGAGCACGAGGCGGGAACGGTGCGGGTCGAGGACGTGAACCTCGCAGCCACCCAGTTCCTGGGCATGATCTCCAACTACGTCTTCTGGCCAACACTCCTGGTGCCCGGCTGGGAGGTGAGCGCCGAACGCGTCGCTCAGGTAGTCGACGAGGCCGTCCGCACCATCGCCGCCCGGTACGCCGCGACTGAACCAGGGGCGTCCACCAACGACTGAGTCCCGCCGCCACCAAAGAAGCTGATGCCTAAGCAATCGAGGCCGTCGGCACCAAGGGCGTTCGCGGGGCATCCCGGGGCGGACACCGAAGAAGGGGGTGTCGATGTGTTGACCACCTCGATCAGCCTTTGTCAGCCAGCAGTTCCACGTCCGCCCATCGCGCGGTGATGATCACATCGTGCATGCGGACGGCGGTCAGGTCGTGGGTGGAGCCAGGCAGCCCGTCAGAGATCCACACCAGGTCGCCGCAGCGCGGATCGACCAGCCCTTGCAGGTTGACGCCGTGATGATGGTGCTTGCCGCAGTAGTACAGCCGGGTGGGATCTGATGCCAAGCGGGCCGGGTGTTGCCTGGCTGTACGCCAATTCGCGCTGTCCCCGATGGGCAGGTGAGTGGCGGCGTCGCAGTCGTAGGAGCCGACCCGGACAATCACGAGAGATCGAAGGGGGCGGGGAAGTGGCCTTCCCAGACCTGGCGGGATGCCTGTTCGGGGTAGGGCAGGGTCTTCGACTCGGTGTCCAGGACGCGGGTGAGGTGCCCGCCGGGCCGGTGAGCGGACCAGCCCGCGTCGCCGGTGGTGACGAAGCGGACCCATGCCTCCTGGAGTTCGCGGGAAAGCGCGACGGCCTCGGGAGTGGGCTCCCCGCCGATGAGCTGGGTGCCGACGGGGCTGTCCAGCGTGCCGAACGCCAGGGGCACGTCGAGGCTGTGGCAGGCGCCCAGGATGCCGCCGAGGGCCGGGGCAACCCAGCACAGTTCGAACAGGTATGAGGTGCCGCCGGCTGCGGCGTTCGCCTCGGCCAGCTTCTGTGACGGCATGCGGAAGAGGGCGTCGGAGTACACCGTCTCCACCAGCTCCTCCGGGCCTGCCTGCGGGAACGCGGCACGGTAGGCCCGCGCGCCGTCCGGCTGCGGGGCGTGCAGTTCCAGGGCTGCGTGGGCGTCCTCCTCGGCGAAGGTGCCGTACCGTCCGCTCATGACGCTGAAGTACCGGAATTCGTCCCGGGTGTGGCCGACCAGCAGTTCGGTCCCGCTCGCGCGCGCGCCGGTCAGCGCGGGCCAGGGCGTTTCCGGGAGGACCTCGCCGTCGACGACGGGGCACAGCGCGGTGCCGGTCTCCGTGAGGCGTCCCCAGCTCTCCCGGTGCGCGTGGAGGCCGGCGTTGAAGGAGGTGAGCTCGGCGGCCAGGTGCCATGGGTCGATGTCGCGCAGAGCCTCGGCGGTGGGGGCCGCCGCGCCGAGCCGGTCCGCGAACGCGGCGGTGACCTGCCGTGCCAGCGCGGGGGTGCTGTGCAGCCCCGGCACCGAATGGGCGATGGCCCGCCGGAACAGGCCGCGCGCGGACTTCATCGTCAGCAGGGCGGCGACCGAGCCCGCCCCGGCGGACACCCCGCCCACGGTGACCCGGCCGGGGTCGCCTCCGAAGGCGGCGATGTTGCGCTGCACCCACTCCAGCGCCGCGATCTGGTCGAGGAATCCGCGGTTGGGCGGCACGTCGTCGAGGAACGCGAATCCCTCCGCGCCCACGCGGCAGTTGATGGTCACCACGACGACTCCCGCCTCGGCCAGCGCTGCCGGGTCGTACATCGGGTCGCTCGACGCCGCCGAGAGGTAGCCGCCCACGGGGATCCACACCAGCACCGGCAGTCCCGCCGCGCCGGGATCCGGAGTGCCGACGTTGAGCGTCAGCCAGTCGGTGCCCTGCGGGGGCACGTCGATCGGCAAGGACAGCGGCACCACGGGGCCGAACTCGACCGCCTGCCTCGTCCCCTCCCAGCGGTGCGGCGGCGCGGGCGCGGCGAATCGGAGCGCTCCGACCGGGGGCTGGGCGTAGGGGATGCCGCGGAACACCGCGTGCCCCTGCCGCCGGCGCCCCTGCACCACGCCTTCCGTGGTCCGTACCCTTGGCTGTTCACACATGACGACTCCTTCCCTCGAGTGGAACCCAGGATTATGGGTCAGTTGTATTATGTCAACTGTATTGGAACAGTCCCGGGTACGAGGGAGGGGCCGGCGATGCCGAAACAGGTGGACCACCGCGGACGCCGCGAAGCGATCGCCCGCGCACTGTGGCGGGTGGTGGAGCAGCGCGGCGTCACACAGCTGACGATGCGCGTGGTCGCACAGGAGGCGGGCATGTCACTCGGGCAGCTGCAGCACTACTTCGCCTCCCGGACCGCCATGCTCTCCTTCGCCATGGACTTCGCGTCCGAGCAGACCTCGGTGCGCGTACACCACGGGCTCGAAAAGCTCGGTGACCGTCCGCACCCCCGTGACGTGCTGCGACTGACGCTCGCGGAAATGCTCCCCCTGCATGCCGACGCCCGCGCGACCAGCCGGATGAGCGCCGCCTACGCCCTGGAGGCGCTGCACGACGAGGCCGTGCACGAGCAGGCGCGCCGCGGCCTCGTCCAAGGGCGGGCCCTCGTCGAGCAGTTGGTCCGCCAGGCGATCGCCGACGGGCACATCGACTCCGGCCGCGACCCGGCGACCGAGACCAACCTGCTCCTCGCCCTCACCGGCTTCACCTCCCTGATCGAACTCGACGTGATCGGGCCCCAGGACGCGCTCGCCGCGATCGACGTGCATCTGGACCGGCTGTTCAGGAGCACATGACCTGTCCCCGGACACGGGGGCAGGTGAGGACAAGATCGGTTCTAGTCCGACCGCTCCCCGGCCTGGTGCCATCTGACCGGCCACCTCTACCTCGGCACCGCGCCCGGCAACCTGGCTCGGCCGTCATCGTCGGCGTAGTGCCGCTTGCCGTCGCATTCAATGACCAGCCGCCGCCGGCCTGGCGTGGTAGCGGGCCGGGGGCGCGTCGCTGTACCGGGATGCAGGGGTCGTAGTGCAGGTAGACCTGGTTGAAGGTGGCCGGACGCGGGCGGCCGTGCAGCAGCCGCATCGTGGTGTCGGTCGTCGCCGGTCGCTCGTGAGTCGATCCGTCACCTTGACCCCGGGATCTTGTTTTCCCGCGAGCCCTAACTTAGGGTGCCCTTAGTTACCCCCTATAACTCGCGGTGGAGGTGCAGTGGCGCGCGTAGGCGAACGTCGACGCCGGATCGGGGTTGACGACATCGTGCGGGTCGGTCGCGATCTGGGGATGGACGCCCTCAGCGTCAAGGCCGTCGCCGTCGAGCTTGGGGTTAGCCCGACCGCGCTCTACCGCTACGTCGACGGGCGGTGGGCGCTCGAACAACTCGTCGGGGAGAGCATCCTCGCCGAGCTGACCCTGACCGACGACCCCTCACACGGCATCGAGCGGCACCTGCTCTCGTTCGCGCTGCAACTGCGGGCCTTCACCCATGTCCACCCGGGCATAGCCAGCTACCTGCAGACACTCTTCCCCCGCGGCGACTCCGGGCGGCGGGTGCTCGCCGACGAGGTCGCCGCGCTCGTCCGGCGTGGCTACGCCCCGGACGCGGCGATCGTCGTCTGCGGGGCGGTCGCCTCGATGACGATCGCGCTCGCGGCGTCCGAGGAGGTCAGCATCGCGGCCGAGAAGGAGGACGCCGACGGCCTCGACCGGGAGCGTCTGTCGGCGGTCACCCACCTCGCCGTCGACGACCGCCTCGGGCCGGCGCACCTTGCCCTGCCCCAGTTCGCGCGTCCCGAGTACGTACGGCTGCTGCTCACCGGCGCGATCCGTGGCCTGGTCCACGTCGCGCCGCCCGGCCGGCCGGTCCATGAGATCGTCGCGGACCTCGCCGCGACCGGAGAGGAACTTTGATGGGCAGACGCGGATTCCAGGGTGCGGTCATGCGCAGCTTCGGCGCCCGTGACCATGAGTCGACCGTGGTCGGGCGGGAGCAGCGTGCGCCGAACCTGGTGCGTATCCGGCTGATCTCGCCGACGCTCTTCGACGAGGTGGAGGTCTTCCCCACAGTCTGGCTTCGGTTCTGGTTCCCCGACCCGGACGGTGGTGAGACCGAGCACCAACGCGCCTACACGATCGCCGAGGCGGATACGTCGACCGGCGAGTTCGCCATCGACATGGTGCTGCACGAGCCCGCCGGCGCCGCGTCCACCTGGGCGCAGAACGCCCAGCCGGGATGGACCGTCATGGCGACCTCGCTCGGCTCGTCCCGGTTCGAGGTGCCGGAGGACCTGCCTGCCGGCTACCTGCTGATCGGCGACTCGGCGTCGATCCCGGCGATCAACGGCATTCTCGGCGCGCTCCCCGCCGATGTCCCGGTGGAGGTGTACCTCGAGCAGCACGACGAGGCCGACCTGCTCATCCCGCTCGCCGCCCACCCGCGGGCACGTGTCCACTGGGTGCCGCGTGCCGGAGGGGCCTCGCTGGCCGGGGCGATCGAGGCACGTGACTGGTCGGACTGGTATGCCTGGCTCGGCACCGAACACGTCTCCCTCAAGCACCTGCGGGCCCGGCTGAAGGACGAGTTCGGGTTCCCGAAGTCGGAGGTGTACGGCCAGTCGTACTGGATCTACGGCCGTTCCATGGGCAAGTGGCGCGCCAGCAAGGAGGAACGGGCGGCTGTCCGGGCCGCGGAGGCGGCCACCGCCGCCCCCGCCGACACGCCCGCCGACCGAGCGTCGTTGGTAGCCTCGGCCGCACCCGTCGTGGACGGGGCCGGCGCGACGACGGCCCCGACAGCACCGGCCGAGTCCGTGCATTCGGACACGGCCGACCCGGACGTGCGGGGCGCCTGGCGAGCCCAGGCCGCCGGACGACTCCTTGTGCCGCTCAAGCGCACCCTCATCCTGGCCGGGGTGTTGCAGGCGGTGGTGACCCTGGTGGAGTTCGCCCCGTTCGTGCTGCTGGTCGAGCTGGCCCGGCGGATGCTGGCCGGCGCGCCGGACCACGCGCTGTGGACGGTCGGGCTGTGCGCGGTCGCCCTGCTCGGCGTGGGCACTCTGCTCAGCGGCGTACTCACCCTGTGGCTGCACCTCGTCGACGCCCGCTTCGCGCGAGGCGTGCGGCAGCGACTGCTCGGCAAACTGGCCCGGCTGCCGCTCGGCTGGTTCACCACCCGCGGCTCCGGCCACGTCAAGCAGGTGGTGCAGGACGACACCCTGGCCGTGCACTACCTGGTGACCCACGCCGTCCCCGACGCCGTCGCCGCGATCGTGGCGCCGCTGGCCGTGCTCGGTTACCTCTTCGTGGTCGACTGGCGGATGGCGTTGCTGCTGTTCGTACCGGTGCTGGTCTACGTGTTCACCATGTACGCGATGATCATCCAATCCGGACCCAGGATCAGCCAATCCCAGCGGTGGGCGGAGCGGATGTCCGGCGAGGCCGGCGCCTACCTGGAGGGACAGCCGGTGATCCGGGTCTTCGGCGGGGCTGCCGCGTCGACGTTCCGCGCCCGGCTCGACGAGTACATCCAGTTCCTCAACGACTGGCAGCGGCCGTTCACCAACAAGAAGACTTTGATGGACCTCGCCACCCGGCCGGGGACGTTCCTGCTCGTCATCGCCGCCGCCGGCACCGCCTTCGTCGCCGGCGGCTCGATGGAGCCGGTGACGCTGCTGCCGTTCCTGCTGTTGGGAACCACGTTCGGCGCCCGGCTGCTCGGCATCGGCTACGGACTGAGCGGGCTACGCGCCGGGCTGCTCGCCGCCCGCCGCGTACAGAACACCATCGACGGCCCCGAACTGCGGACCGCCGCGGAGGACGCCCACGCCGCCCCAGGGGAGGTCGATGTCATCGGAGACGGCGACTCCACCCACCACCGCGCCAGGACCGTCGTCTTCGACCGGGTCACATTCTCCTACCGGCCCGGCGTGCCGGTGATCTCCGACGTCTCGCTCACCCTCATCCCCGGCACCGTGACCGCGCTCGTCGGCCCGTCCGGATCGGGCAAGTCGACGCTGGCCGCACTGCTCGCCCGGTTCTACGACGTCGACTCCGGCGCGATCCGGGTCGGCGGTCGCGACGTGCGCGACCTCGGCGTCGACGCGCTGTACGAGCGGGTCGGCTTCGTGTTCCAGCAGACGCAACTGGTGCACGGCACGGTGCACGACAACATCGCCCTCGCCGTGCCGGACGCGACCCGTGAGCAGGTCGTCGACGCGGCCCGAGCGGCGCACATCCACGATCGCGTCCAACGCATGGCCGACGGGTACGACACCGTCCTCGGACCCGACGCGGCACTGTCCGGCGGGGAGCGCCAGCGCCTCACCATCGCCCGCGCGATCCTCGCCGACACCCCGGTCCTCGTCCTCGACGAGGCGACCGCCTACGCCGACCCCGAATCGGAGTACCTCGTGCAACAGGCCCTCAACCGGCTCACCGCCGACCGCACCGTGCTCGTCATCGCCCACCGGCTGCACACCATTACCGGCGTCGACCGGATCGTGGTGCTCGACGAGGGACGCATCGCCGAGACCGGCACCCACGACGAACTCCTCGCGGCCGGCGGCCGGTACCGGCGGCTCTGGGACGCCGGACAGGGACGCAGTGCCGACGACGCCGCGACCGACCCGGACGGGCAGCCGCGGCCGGCCGGTCAGTCGTTCGAGATCGAGGGAGCGGCCCGATGATCCCTACCCTGGTGCGTCTGCTGCCTCCCGACCAGCGTGGCCGGGTGGCCGGCCACACCGCCCTGACCGTCGTCGGCGTCATCCTGCGCGCGGTCGGCGCGGTGCTGCTGGTGCCGCTCGTCGCTGCCCTGTTCGGCCCCGACCCCGAACGAGCGTGGCCGTGGGTGGGTGCCCTGACCGCGGTAACCGTCGTGGGATGGGTCGTCGACGCGAGTGTCGCCCGGATCGGCTTCGACCTCGGGTACGGGCTGCTCAACAACGCCCAGCACACGATCGCCGACCGGCTCACCCGGATCCAGCTGACCTGGTTCACCGCCGACAACACCGCCACCGCCCGGCAGGCGATCGCGGCGACCGGCCCGGACCTGTTCGGCATCATCGTCTACCTGGTCACCCCGCTGATCGGCGCGATCGCCCTGCCCGTCATCACCGGGCTGGCGCTGCTCGCCATCTCCGTACCGCTCGGGCTCGCCGCACTGGCCGGGGTCCCGGTGCTGCTCGGCGCGTTCTGGGCGGCCGGGCGGATCACCCGGGCCGCGGACCGCACCGCAGGTGAACGCAACACCTCGCTGACCGAGCGGATCGTCGAGTTCGCCCGCAACCAGCAAGCCTTGCGGGCGGCCCGGCGCGCCGAACCAGCCCGCAGTGTCGTCGGCGCCACGCTGGAATCCCAGCACGGTGCGGCCATGCGGCTGGTGCTCATGCAGATCCCGGGGCAGTTGCTGTTCAGCCTCGCAAGCCAGATCGCCCTGGTGCTGCTGGCCGGCACCACGACGGTGCTTGCGGTGCGGGGCGACCTCGGCATTCCGGAGGCGATCGCGCTGATCGTCGTCATCGCACGCTACCTGGAGCCGTTCGCCGCGCTCGGTGAACTCCTCCCCGGCCTTGAGACCGCCACGACGACCCTGCGTCGGATGCACGCCGTCCTGAACGCACCGGTCCCGACCGGGGGCACGGCGGACGGGTTCGTGTCGACCGAAGCGCCCCGGATCCGGCTGGACGCAGTGGAATTCCGCTACGACCCGGACGGCCCACCCGTCCTCGACGGCCTGGACCTGACCTTCGAACCGGGGAGCACCACCGCGATCGTCGGCCCTTCCGGATCGGGCAAGAGCACCGTCCTGGCGCTGCTCGCAGGGCTGCACACACCGTCGAGCGGAGCCATCCGCATCGGCGACGCCGACGTCGCCACCCTGGATCCGGACGCCAGGCGCCGGCTGGTCAGCGTGGTCTTCCAACACCCGTACCTGTTCGGCGGCACGGTCCGGGACAACATCCTCGCCGGCGACACCTCGGCCGACGCTGACCGCGTCGCCCGGGCCGCGGCGTTGGCCCGTGTCGACGAGTTGACCGCCCGGCTGCCCGACGGGGAGGCGACCGTCGTCGGCGAGGCCGGCACCGCCCTGTCCGGCGGCGAACGGCA